>QHPC01000245.1:11290-27258 GCA_003218915.1 Verrucomicrobiota bacterium | reverse complement strand
AAGGTGGTAGAGGAATTCTGGACAATGGGGGCATACGACGCTGTCGTCGTCTTTGATGCACCCGATGACGAGACGATGAGTGCGTTCATGCTTAAAATCGGCTCACTCGGCAACGTCAAGAGCCATACCATGCGTGCCTTCCACCGGAACGAGATGGAAAAGATTCTGGCGAAGATCAAATAAAACGCTTTAGCGTCTGAAGCGCCTCTAGCGCCTCTTAGCCTCGATTTTCCGAGAGCATGATCTGTGCAGAACCAAATTGACGTCGACGGAATTTCCCACCGTTGACCTGCCGACAATCGAATTTAATTTGCCCATGCGGCGGCTCGCATATGACCATCAAAATGCATCTCAGCGGGTGGTTGATTGCCCTCTTTCTCTTGAATGGTGGCTTTATTTTTGCGGGCGGGTTCAAGAGCAAGGTCATTACAACGTCACCACTCACGATCACAGTCCATGACGATCGCTTCCTTAAGATCACAAATTTTACTCAGGAAGAAGGCACCGAGCGCGGTGTAGTCCGTATGAATCTGAGCGGTGATGCCGGTGGAATCGCGAATGTTCTCAGTGCAACCAGAATCGATCTTAGCACGGGCATTAACTCGCAAAATTTCCCCCGCTACGCCGAGTGCTACTCCGATTCCGACTTTTACTCCCATATTCAGCCCGACTCCGTAGCGTAGCAGCGGTCGGCTTTCCTCCGCGACTGGCCGCGTAACGCAGTTCGCGATGATCAACTATCGCGAAAGGCTAGTACCGTTGGCCAGGAGGAAGCGCTGATGGAATCAGAACAACACGGTTGGAGCCATCCCATGATCCCGTGAATACGTATGTTTGCCCGGGACGGACGTTCAGCACAGTAGATGTCGGATAAGAGTAGTATGAGTTTGGCACCGCTGCGACCGTTAATACGTGACGAACTGCTGGCACAACGTGATCGTAGCGGCGACCCTGCACGACGTTGGCGACCGTTCTGCCATCGATCTTAAGATTTAGAACTATGTTCCATCCAAAGGTCGGTGACCTCAAAACAATCAAACGCCCGCCCGATTGAGCGGCGGTGCTCCCATTCGAGATTACGCAAACGAAAACAAGAATCAGGAGGAGTCTGGTGGCGGAGGCGTATCTTAACTTCATCGCCTGATGCTACGCTCCGGACTCGCTTTTGGCGAGCGCGGCGTTCATTGCCTTGTGAAGTTCTCGGAGGTTGTCCCGACGCACCAAGGCCTTCCCGGCCACCCAAGCTGCCACAGCTCCCCAGGGGTCAGGCACACACTGGATGGGCGGAGAAAAACGTAATCCGAATCCCACATCGCAGTATATACATAGGTCGCCCCCGGCTGGACGTTCACTGTTGTCGAAGTGGGCCCCGAGACCCCTGTGCGTGGTATCTTGCGTATGGTTAAGACATGTTCCCCGGCTGGCAACCATGCGTGATAGTAGCGACCCTGGACAAGGGTCGCGACGGGCCTGCCGTCAATCTGAAGACCGAACCCCACATTCCATCCGAAGTTCGCCGTCCTGAGGATGAGTAGATGCCCACCCGGTCGAGAGCCCCAATGCCCAGCCGCTCCGGCGACAGCGGTTCCAATCGAAACCGTGCAAATGAAACTAAGAATCAGGAAGAATCTGCTAGCGGAGTTATATTTTGATTTCATGGCTCCATGCTACGCTTGGGGCTCGTCTTTGGCTAGCGGCTTTCGTCAACGCCTCGGTTTATCACCATCGGGTGTCGTGCCAGCGGAGGATTTTCCGTTCCAAGTGACCGTCTTGCCCACGTTGATTACCATCAGATCCCTGGCGATCACGAACGGACCGTTGTATTCTTTGCGTACCGCGTCCCCAAGCCCTTCTTCATCCTTGTAGTGATAAACGACACCCAGCTTCGGTTTCACAATCGCGAACACCCGTCCTGCATCTTCGGCAGAAGCAATTGAACGTTTCGACGGCGGCGTGGAGTTCTTCCAGCCAGCGCTCCAGGCAGCATGAATCAGGCAGTCCGCTCCCTTGGCGAAGTCCACGAGGTTCTGGCAAAACTTTGTATCTCCGGAAATGACCACTGAGTGACCCGCAGAATCGATGCGATACCCGAACGCCGGTTTCACAGTTCCATGATCGACGGGGAATGCGGAGACTCGCGCTAAACCGTCATTATATATTTCTCCCTGCTCGATTTCTTTCGCATCGATTTCGACGCCTTTAGCTGGGAGCGGATCGGGTGGAGCCTGACGAATACGGATATCAAAACCAAATGCCTGAACAAGGTGCTCCGCCATGCTGCGAGTTCCTGGCGGGCCCCATATTGGAAGCGGTTTGGTTCGTCCCAAAAACCATCCTGAAAGCCATAGATCCGGGATTCCGACAACATGGTCGGAGTGGAGATGAGTGAGAAAGAGACCGTCTATGTCTTTCGGATTGACTCCAGACTGCGTCAGGCGAATTACGACACCGCGGCCGCAATCAAACAAGAACCTCTTGCCGGCCACTCCGACAAGAATGGCTGAACCGAATCGCTCAGCACTTGGAAAGGGCGTTCCGGTACCGAGTAATGTGACTCGCATCTCGTCGGAGCGCGCGGAAGCCGCAATGTTGTCTATCATGCAGAGCGAAAGCAACAGAGCTATCAATCGCAGTGAAGGTCCCATGTTTTGGAAGCGATCTTACGTTCTTGTAGCCGCCTCGCTGTGTCGAGGCGTTTTGCCTGTAATGCTCGCGGCTACACGGCGACACAGCGCCGTGGCTACAACGCTGGCGTTTCATGCGATTGATTTTATTTCATGCTATCGGCTTCATTTGGCGGCGACGGTTGTTTCACTTGCGCTCCATTATTCGACAGCAGTTCGAGCGTTGTCAGAGTGCGATCGAGCTCCATCAGGATCGCGCGAACGTTGTGCAGTTTGTCTGAAGCCGACACGAGTTTCGTCGGCATCGGCGCGTGCCGAACGTGAGCCACGTAGGCCTTTTTTCGTTCCAGCCACGGAGGCTTTGGCGTTTGATCTGTGTCGGTACAGCCCTCTACAATTTTTGCGACGTCTTTACCAAACTTTCGCTCGATATCGCGCAATCGTTTCGCTCCTCCACAATCTTCCACAGCGTCGTGCAGCAACGCGCCAATCGCTTCCGTTTCGTTCGCGCCGTATTCCATCGCGATCGCAGCGACGCCGATGATATGAGCGATGTAGGGAATCCTTGTCTTTTTCCGGAGTTGTCCGCCGTGAATCCGCGTTGCGTAAGTCAACGCTTTTTCGAACTGAGGCGAGAGTTGCATAGTTGTGTTTCGCGTCAGCGACCGGTTGCGACGGTATCAGTCGTTAGGACCCGGAGGAGGTCGCCTTGTCAGGCCGCAATCTTGCAAAAGCAGTTCGCTGCGATTCCTGTTAACTCGCCAAAGCATTAATGGCTTTCCATTCTTCCGGAGCTAATTTTAACTTTGCAGCAGCAACATTCTCTTCCAAATGTGCGACTGATGACGTGCCGGGAATTGGCAGCATCACGCGGGATCGCTCCAGGAGCCACGCCAGCGCGATTTGAAAGACGCTGACGCCATGAGCCTTTGCCGTCGCATTCAACGCGTTCTCAGGTTTTAAACCGCGGGTTCCGCCGATCGGGAACCATGGCAGGAAGCCAAGGCCATTCTTCTCGCAATAGACCAGAGCGTTCTCGGATTTGCGGTCTTCGATGTTGTAACGGTTTTGCACACTAACGATCGGAACAATCTTTCGCGCCCGCTCGATCTCCTCCGGTTCCACATTCGATAACCCGACGTGGCGAATCTTCCCGGCGTCTTTCATCTCCTTAATGGCGCCGAGCGATTCTTCCATGGGCACTTTGGGATCGATGCGATGCAGTTGGTACACGTCGATCCGCTCCAGGCGCAGTCGCTTCAGACTCCCATCGACAGCTTGTTTAAGATGTTCTGGCCTTCCGTCTGGCACCCACTCGCCGGGGCCCGGTCGAATTAAGCCGCCCTTCGTCGCGATGACCAGGCTTTTGGGATATGGATAAAGCGCTTCCGCGATCAGTAGTTCGCTGGTTTCCGGACCGTAGGCATCCGCTGTGTCGATCAAGTTCACGCCGAGCTCAACCGCCCGTTTCAAAACCTTGAGCGCATTCCCGCGATCAGGCGGCCAACCCCAAATCCCTTCCCCGGTAACGCGCATCGCGCCAAAACCGAGACGGTTTACGGTAAGATCGCCGCCCAACTTCGGCGAGTAACACCCGGCTTCTCATCCCAGTCTGAAGATTTTTTATGCATGCTATTCAGCGTACGTCCAGGGAAATTGCTGTCAACGGAACGGCATTGCTTGGCAGGGTGCGACCGCCGGGCTGAGAATGGAGCCGGCGTGTCCCCGGGCCGAAGGGCAGGCCCTGTGCGGCCCGAGGGCGAGCCGTCTCCACTACTGCGATTCAGGGGTAAATTTTCTTCCGCTCGCGCATGAGAACAGCGAATGCCTCCTCGAGATCTCTGCCGAAAGTTAGAATGCCTCCTTCGTGCCCGGCCATGACAACAATCTTTCTGCTCTGCGCGTCGGTACGCGTGAAGAGTTGCATTATCTCATACGCCATCCCGGGTGTTCCGTACTCAGCAGCCTTCGAAGTTGTTGGCGCTTGATTTAGAAGCGCTGCCCACAACTTTGAGTTGTGGCAATGAATAGCTGCCGCTGCGGTTGCATCCGACTCGTAAATTGCGCCGTGCGTCAGCGATTCCGATGAGGGCAACGCAGACCCTTCGTATCGGACCTGGTTCCTCTCAAAATCGCACGCTACTACTTTTGCGCAGTTTGCAAGGGCCAGTTCGGGTATACCTCCAGTGGCAGAACCTGTGATGTAAAAATTTTTGGTCGCGCCGTCCCTTACGCTCAGGTTGCCGAACCCTATACCCTTCGGATCCACACCGATCAGATCTAGATCGAGAAGTTTCCGTCTGTATTCATTCAATTCCGCAAGCCCGCTGAACAAGGCAATCTCGCCAGCCAGAGGTTCACATGAAAACTTTATGTATTCGCTCACTGCGCCTGCTCAGGAAAAAGCGTGCGGATGCTTTTCTCGTTCGCTTCACACACGCCCCGTTCTGTAATCAATCCGGTTACCAGGTGTGCCGGCGTAACATCGAATCCATAATTTACAGCCGGACTTCCCTCCGGCGCCATGCGGACCTCGACTTGTTGTCCCTCGAACCAGCCATCGGCTTGCTTCACTTCCTCCGCGCTACGCTCTTCGATCGGGATTTCTTTCAATCCATCGCGCAATCTCCAATCGAATGAAGACGAAGGCAGCGCCACGTAGAACGGAACGTCATTATCCTTCGCCGCTAACGCCTTTAGATATGTCCCGATTTTGTTCGCAACATCGCCCGTAAAAGTGGTGCGATCGGTTCCAACAATCACCAAATCTACCGCGCCGCGTTGCATCAAGTGTCCCGAGGCACTGTCTGCGATGATCGTGTGCGGCACTTTGTGCTCGCCCAGTTCCCAGGCGGTGAGTTTGGAACCCTGATTTCTCGGCCGGGTTTCGGCAACCCACACGTGAACCGGCAATCCGCTGTCGTGCGCGGCATAAATCGGGGCGGTAGCAGAACCATAGTCGACAAACGCCAGCCATCCTGCGTTGCAATGCGTGAGGACATTCACCCGCTTTCCTGCTTTTTTTCCCGCGATTTTCCGAATGAGTTCCAATCCGTGTTGGCCGATCATCCTGCAATGCTCCGCATCTTCGTCCGCAATCGATCTGGCGGTGCGAAGAGCGAGCGCGACCTTCTCTGTAGCATTTTTCCCATCGGCGGTATTTTTTAGCTGACGCTCAACGGCCCAGGAAAGATTTACCGCTGTGGGCCTGGTCGCCTTGAGTTGTGCCGCTACGTGGGTCAGCCGCTCATCAACTTCCGCGGCTTCGGGACGCGCCGCGGCCTCGATCGCTGCAAGATACATTCCGTATCCGGCGCTCGCGCCGATCAATCCGGCCCCGCGAACATGCATCTCGCGAATCGCCGTCGCCATCTGCTCGACGGTACGGACTTCTTCGATCACGAAACGATGCGGTAAAAAACGCTGATCGATAAGCTGTACGACGGCTTCGTCGTCCGGCTTAAGCCAGATTGTTCGAAAATGTTGGCCGCCTACCTTCACACGCCGTGATTATGACCCATTTCGTAAATCCGAAACAGCCTGAGGGCAAGTTGTCTCCCCACCTCAGGCGGGTTACTCGGTTATGCATGCCGATGGAGCCGGGCCGCCCTCGGCGCGCAAAAGTCTCGTTCAGCGAAACTCAATTCGACCGGCTATGGAAGTCCAGGGGCAGGCTGACCGAATAGTGCGATCAAAATATTTTGCAGCGACCAATTGTCGTCTGTCTCAATCCACTGGCTTCCTGCGCGCGGGTGATCGGTTGCTGTTAGAATTGCCGTCACGCGCCCGCTCTTTTTAAGCAAATAAATTTTCACGCCAGGCGCGAGGTCAACCCAACTGAATAACGGACCATTGCGAAATCGCGCCACAGGGATCGTCTGACCGCCGCGGCCACTTGCAAGAAACATCCGTCGTGTTGCATCAAATTTGATGCCCGGAAAACGGAAATCGAACGATTCATCCCTGCGTGGTTGGTCGTCACCGTCATAAGGCCAATTGCTGAACGTAATCCGCGCCGCCAGCTCATCGCCCTTGCGACCGAGATAAAGCTGGTGCGAAATCATTGCGCCGTAGGCGAAGGTTTGGTGATGATCCGGGCTAATGATGCTCGACGTACTCGCACCCGCGGAAACGCCAACAAGGAACGTCGCCAGAATAATCACGACTTGCGTGTTGCTAATCCAGGACGATGCGACAACTCGTCTAGTATTCACGTGTCTTAACGGCGGCCGCCCCGCTCCTCAAAAGGGTTATAAACCGGCAGCGCGTAATACCACATAAAACCATCAGGTCGATTGGCACGAGTATGACTGCGGCCAAACATCGCCTCCACATCTTGCGCAGTCGCGCGCCCGTGAATGAGCAAGCCGATTCGGCGCATATAAAAATCGTAGGGCAACGCCTGCGCGATGTAAGCCGGAGGCGCAATCAAAACGCCGCTTCGATTGAACCGGAACGCGAGCGCGTCGGCGCCATAGCCGTGTCGCAATGGATCGGCCGTATCAATCCATGGCGCTTCAAAAAGACCGAGTTGACGGATCAACGGCGAATCGGGTTGCACGATGTAATAACCGTTCCGCGGGCCTAACGACACATAATGTGAATCGTCATCCCAGGAAGCCGCGAAAACTGAGAGCCTGATTGTCACGAAGACAAGAGCGGCGATCGGGCGAAACATCATAATCTTTGAAATAGTATGGTGGTTTCTGGTTCGTTGCGCGAGTCTTACGTTTGGTAGATTCTTATTTGCCCCTTATTCCCGGGCGAGACTAATACCTGCCATTAAAGGTCAATTCCCATGACAATGGGGCCGGGGACTTCCTCCCAGCCGTGGCGACGCCAGAATTTTCGGCCGCGCGGATTGTCTCGTGCTACCAGGATCAGCGCTCGCTTGAGACCGGCCCGACGCAAGCCTGCAAGGCATTCATCCATCAAACGTCTGCCAAGTCCGCGCGTCTGGTAAGCAGGATCAACCGCCAGATGATAAATATATCCGCGTCGTCCGTCGTGACCGCACAATGCGACGCCAACAATCGCAGCGCCATCGGTCGCCACTCTGCTGAGCCCCGGGTTGCGCGCGAGAAAGTGGGAAACGCCTTCCCTGTCATCACCCTCGGCAATCTCGAGACCCTCAACCCGTTGCCACAGCTCAAGCGCGGCGTCGTAATCGCTAATGGAAAATTCTCGAGTTTTGATGTTATCGCTCATCTTCGCGATCAGGAACCTGTGATCGGTTACCTAACAAGTGGAAGACTACTTGCGCCGCAGCTTTCTTCGCTGCGGGATGTCGACAACGAAATAAAACCTTCGCATCAACGCTTTGTCGATGTCGGGGCGATTGGCGGCGGCGAGGATCGTGAGGCCGCCATTTTTCCCGGCTCTCCGCAGTAGATACTTGATTTCAATATTGGCATGGCTGTCGTGGCTGTCGTTCACATCAGTGCGTTTGCCAAAAAGAGCATCCACTTCATCGAAAAACAGAACGACCTGATTCTTTTTCGCCGAATCAAAGACACAGCCGAGATTCTTTTCTGTTCGCATTTGGATTGAATAGACTATCTCGCCATCTTCCAGCGAGCATTACATCTTTTGCAATCGGAGCGAGCTCCCTTCTCATATTTCGAATTAGCGCCTTGCCAGAGCAGCCGTCGGCGGCCACAAACTTGGCAATATTCAAATGCGATCTCGTAGGAGTTTTCTCATCGCCGCGGCCGGTTTCGTATCGGCGGCGTTCGCATATTTCGGCACCGGGCTTCATCCAATTTGGTGGGCACTTTGGTTGGCGCCGATTCCAGTGCTCGCGATTTCGCCAGGACTGCGCGGCAGCACCGCTTTCCTGCTTGCTGCGTTCGCATGGCTGATCGGCGAAATGAACCAATGGAACTATGTCCGGCATGCGATCGAACTGCCACCGCAAATCACCGTCCTCTACTTTGTAGTTCCTGCTGTCGTTTTCGGGCTGGGCGTTCTGTTTGTGCGCAACTTGCTTCGTCGCGGATCGCTATTCCTCGCCTCGCTTGCTTTGCCCGTCTACTGGGTGGCGTACGAATATCTGACCGCGATCACGTCGCCTCACAGCACATGGGGCAGTCTCGCTTACACACAAATGAATTGTCTCCCAGTGATCCAAATCGCTGCGATCACCGGTCTTTGGGGAATCAGCTTCATCGTATTTGTGTTTGCGGCTGGCGTGGCAGCTCTGTTGAGCGGCGCGGGAGGACCATGGCAACGTCGCGTGCTCGCTGTCGCAGTGGGGTTCGTCGTTTGCGCGGTGTTTGTTTTTGGCAAGTGGCGGTTGCAATCCAATCCTCCGGCTCAAACGGTTGCAGTGACACTCATCGCCAAGGACGTGCCGATGAGCGTCTACCTCGGTTCCGAAGAGCAAGCATTGAAATTGTTGGGCGAGTATGCTGCCGAAATCCCCCGCATGACTCCGGCCGGAACGCAGGCTGTTGTTTTACCGGAAAAAATCGGACGTATCAGCGAGACTGCATTGGCAGCAGTAGATGCTCTCTACTCGTCGACTGCCGCTGAGGCACGCGCCGCGATTGTTCTTGGCCTTGTTCGAAAAACGCCGTCCGGCACTTTCAATTCTTCGCGCTTGTATTCCGCCGACGGAAAATTAGAGGCGAACTACGACAAGCATCATCTCATCCCTGGCGTGGAACGCGAAAAACCCGGCGACAAGCCAGTAGTTCTTGATGAGCCGTCGGGACGTTGGGGACTGCAAATTTGCAAGGACATGGATTTTCCCAAGCTCAGCCGCGAATACGCAACCGAAGGCGCAAACCTGCTGCTGGTACCCGCCTGGGACTTCAATCTGGATCGTTGGCTGCACGCGCGCATGGCCGTCCTGCGTGCGGTCGAAAACGGTTTCGCCCTGGCTCGTTCCGCGCGCAACGGATTGTTAACCCTGAGCGACAACCGCGGTCGCATCCTCGCTGAAATAGGGACAGAGCCGGATCAATTTGTATCAATCACTGGAAAGGTAAACGTCTCGCGCGAGCAAACGTTTTACGCGCGAACGGGCGATTGGTTCGCCTGGCTTTGTGTCGCGTTGTTGGTCAGTTTGCTGGCGTTCCAACTCCTCGCGCCATCACAGGCCGAAGAGAATAACACACGCGTATAATGGAATGAGCGCAAACTACGACGCGGTCGCGCTCGCTGGAATAAAATTTTCCGGTTCGTCGAATCTAAGTCGCTTGCGCATCTCGTGGCGAAGCAGCAGGAGATTGATGCACATCTGAAAAACGATCGACCCAACGGATAGATACCACAGCTCTCTGATTTCAAATCCGGGCATCCGCGAGATCAGCATCGCGGGCGGGGCGAACAAGATCAGCCGCGTCATCGAGCTAAACAGCGGCGGCAGCGTATTGCCGATCCCCTGGAAAATGCTGGAAGTGACGAAAACAATTCCCGCCGAAATGAAATTCAAAGAAACGATCCGAAGATATTCGCTGCCGAAGGCAATGACGTGCGGGTCGCGCGAGAATATGCGAATCAACGTCCCCGGCACGAGGAACGCGATCAACGTAAGCACCAGCATCATCAACGATGCGATGCCAATTGCAGAATAAACGGAATGCCGGACTCGATCCGCACGGCGGCCACCGAAGTTTTGGCCGACCACGGGCGAAACGGCAAAACTGAGCGCTAGCACCGGCAGGAAAAGGGCCTGCATCACGCGCGCGCCGATTCCGAAGCCCGCCTGTGCCGCCGGTCCAAAACCCCGGATGATCGCGTAAACGATCACGATGTACACAAAGAGCAGTAAAAACTCGGCGCCCGCCGGTACACCAATCCGCAGCATGCCTCCCCAAATTTTGGTTTGCGGGCGAAACAGCGGAAAACGAAAACGCAGGTAGTGATATTTCTTTTCGAAATAAATCACCATCAACAGGTCGGCGACGAGAATGGAAACGAATGTCGCTAGCGCCGCGCCGGTGACTCCAAGTTTTGGCCACGGACCGATTCCGAAAATCAATAACGGAGCGAGCACGATGTTGAGCAGCACACTGAGCACCTGGAATCCGACGGCCGGTTTGATGATGCCGGTCGCGCGCAGGGCTGAGCCCAGTGCCACCAAAGGAAACTGAAGCAACAGTCCGGGAAGAAACCAGAGCAGATACGCCTTTGCCAGTGTGGCCGTTTCAGCATCCGCGCTCAGCCAATCGCAATAGGCAGGACGCAGAATGAATCCCACAACGCCTAATGCAACCGCGATCACGATCGACATGACAAAAGACTGATTGAAAGCCAGCTCTGCGTGCGGCTGATCTTTCCTTCCGGCGGCTTGCGAGATTAACGTGGTTGTTCCCACGCCCAGCATCTGAGTGAGCGCCAGCACAATCATCGTGATGTTGCCCGCGAGACCTACTGCCGCGATCGCTTCTTTCCCGAGGTGTCCTACCCAGTAGAGATCGGCCAGCAAATAAAGGGTCTGCACCACCATGCTCATGGCCAGGAACGCCGACATATGCAGCAAATGCCTGGTGACCGAACCTTCGGTAAGATCTTTCATTGGTGCGAATCTTCGGGTGTAGCGGTCCGCCTGAGGCGGATGTCAGTCGCCAACTGTAGAGGCAGGCGTGTCGCCCGCAATTTTTTCTCGATTGAAATAATTCCTACGCAAATCAGGGCAACGGCGGGGGAATTGGAGGAGGAATTCCGCCAGCGAACCGCTTCCGCCAGCGTTCCCGATGCAGGATGAGCACGATCAACCAAATCGCGAATGTGAAAGCGCCGCCGGGAATGGTAACAAGCATCAGCCAACCTAATACCCCGAGGGTATAAAGGAGCTGACCATAATCCTGTCCATTGATGATGCAGGGATGCACCGAACCTTCGTCTACCTTGCAGCCGTGAGCGTTAGCAATTAAACCACAAGCCACCACGGATCCTACGGGCGCAAGCGCAACGAGAACAATGAGCGCTAGGACGATCCAGTAAGGGATCCACGGGAAACGTTTTCGAACTGGTAAGGGCGGCGGATTCAAAATAGCGAGCTAAGGTGTTTACGCTTGCTGTAGCCACGGCGTTATGCGGCGTCAACGATATCCGGCTCAAAGCAATTTGAGCGCCCATAGAGGCGTGGCTACAACGTTCATTGAGAAATTACCTGGTGGCGGTGCCGTTCTTGAACGACGGATGACTAACTGGTACGCAGAACGCGCCGAGATTGCTCTCGGCGCGATGCGTTAATCTGATTGGAATTCCGCGATCAGGTCTGCGTCTTTTCTTTCTCGCCTTTCCCTTTGCATTCGGCTTTGAACTTTGCGTATTGATCCTTGGTCAGGATCGTTTTTGCCTCCTGCATATATTTTTTCTCGCTCGCTTCTGAACAACCGGCCTTGTGATGCTCCTCCATGGCTGTATCCATCTTTGTCTTTTGTTCCGGTGTCAGATTGAGACTCGCCAAAGAGACCTGACACGCCATTTTCGCTTCGTTTCCGACTTGCTTCGTGCAGTTGCCATGCTCGCCCGCGAACATCGTGCCTGCCGCAAAGAGTCCCGCCGTTACTAACGCAATGAGTTTGGTCATGATGGCAAAGTTAGACATCGCCAGTGAGATTTTCATTCAAAATCCTTTGTGGTTGAAGCGGCAGTGCCGAAAACGCCGCGGCCAGGCGGAGAATGCAAACGCGCGAAATGCGGACCTGTCTACAGCATTCGGTTTCAGCGGCCGTGCGTTTTCTTGAACCCGTCCGTGTAACCGTTTTCAAACGCGAAGTCCCAACTCTGCCGGTCACCAGACCCCTGCTGCTGGAAATACTTTTGAGCGATCATGTTCAACTCAGCATCGGTGGGCAAAATCGCGTGCGCCGGCGCTTGCTCACCGGCTTTCAACCCGATCGCATAAGCTGACCGCTCCTCCGCAGTCCTTCCATGAGCCGCGCGATGAGTATAGAACGCAGTTACCCCGCACATGACAAATGCCGCCAGCGCCATCATCACGAAAAAACGCACGGGTTTGAATTCCCTGGCCACGACTAACAGACAACCACGGGCAATGCCTTAATGGCAAAACTTAACGGGAAGTCTCGTCTGGGATCAGAACAGCAGCCGGTTGGTAACAATTTTGTTACCAACTAGAGCCGGTGCGGGCCTAACGAGTCTCGAACGGCAAGTTTAAGACATGTGTCTAATGGGCGTAAAAGTGAGCAACAACAAAGGAGGCCACTATGTTCAAGAAGACAATTGTTATCCTCGCCTGCGGTGCACTCATTGCGCCGATGGCGTTTGCCCAGACGCGTTCGACACATAAGAAACAAACAAACGCTGCTACAGAACAACCGATAACGGTAACCGGGACGATCATCAAAATGACAACAGGGGAAGGATCGGCGGCGAATTACCAGCCATTCAAAACTCTCGTTGTCCGTGAGGATCGTTCGAATACTCCGGGCAGTTATGTTCTCAACGGACCTGGTCATGTTGTGAACAAGAACGGCCAGGTGATCCAAACCGCGATCAAACCGGGCACGCACGTGCGTGTTTATTACGTGAGCACGGGCGATTCACGCCTGGTTGATCACGTCGTTGTTGATTAGGCCGCGCGACTTGAGCTGTCACCAATAAGAGGCCGCACGATTTTCCTGAATCGTGCGGCTTTTTTGGTGGGCATCGCACTTGTCTGTGGAAAACCGCAGTCAACGACCCGCCTGAGGCAGGCTGCAATCTTCAACTTTCCGTTGTTTCTTGCTTATAAATCACCATGCCGCGGGCCTGGTAATTGCCTAACGCACCGGGATGATCAAGTGTGCAGGTGTGTACCCAAACACGGGAGACTGAACACGACGCTCGCCACCCTTCTTCGATTGCGCTGGTTAGCAATGCTCCGCCCAGCCCGCGACCAACAAATTCCGGTAACAAACCAAAGTAGGCGATCTCAACGCCGCCTTCATCGTCGCGGCGCAGTTCGTAATAACCTGCCAGCGAGTCGTCGTAATACGCGCCAAAGGTTCGTAGCTCCGGCGCAAGTCCGTATTCCTTCCATTGATCGTCGCTCCATTGGCGCTTGTCGTTCCACGACCACATCTGCCCGACAGCAAGATAGAGGTCCCGATTAAACCGCCAGTCGCGTTCTATTTTCTCCCGGATAAGAAACCGTCCATCGGCGCGTCGCTTCGGACGAAGCTCATCGGGCGAATGCATCTCAAGATAAGTTGTGATGGTCGGCATCGCGTTACGTGATAAAGAAATATCCGGTGGAATTCCTAATCAACTGTGGTGGCGCACGCGCGTCGCGTGCCAAGAATTGCAGCCCACACGGCTGCCGCAGCAGGTGCTGCCGCTGTCGATGATCCGTCTTGACGGACGCGTCTAACCTTTGATTCAATTACATTGATTTCGATCTGATGTACGGGGGCCGAATCACTAGCGAGGAAAAATCGATGATCAGCACGTACGCTGGTGTCGGCATCGCGGTCGTGCTCATCGCTGGCGGGCTCTACTTCTTCTTTCTCTCGCAAAAAGAGAAAAAGGAGACCACAACTTTCGATCCGAACCGTCCGATCCCCACCGATACCGTCTTGAAACAACGACTGAAGGCCGAGGAATATTCCGTCGTGCGCGAGGGTGGCAGCCAAAGGGCTTTCCAAAATCAGTTCTGGAACAACGAGAAGACCGGCATCTACGTCGACGTCATTACCGGTGAACCGCTGTTCACTTCGATCGACAAATTCGACGCCGGCGTCGGCTTCCCTACGTTTGCCAAGCCGATCTCAAAAGATCTCCTCGCGGAGAGCCTGGATACTTCGCACGACATGCAGCGGACCGAGGTGCACGCCAAGCGAAGTAACGCCCACCTTGGCTATGTGTTTGCCGACCCGAAATCGCCCACGGGACAACGATACGTCGTTTACTCGGCCGCCTTTCATTTCGTTCCAGTCGAAGAAATGAAAGACAGAGGTTACAAAGCGTACGTGTCGCTTTTCGATAAAAAGGTCGCCACGCCGTAGCAGTGTAGTGGCGGCTGTGTCAGCCGCATAAGCTGTAGGCCGCCTGCTCGGGAAGAATTTCGGAGCTGTCGTTGGCTGGGACCTTACCACTGACACGGATGCGGAGCCGAGTCAGCGTTAGCTACGCCTGGGTTTCAGGTGCCGCTTGAGTAGCTTCCGCAAACGTGCGGTTGTCTGATCACGGTCCAATTGGCTCGCTGCAACATGGAGAACAAAGGCTTCCCATTCTTCGGTGGGCAATTTCGTGTTCGGCAGCAAATCGTTGCTCTCGAGAAAAACCAAACAGGCGGCGAGAGCGGTCCGTTTATTTCCGTCTATGAAGGCGTGATTTCGGCAAAGATAAAAAAGATAAGCGGCGGCAATTTCTATCGGGTCGGAGATGAGCGGTCGCCCCATCATTGACGCCTGTGGCGCTGCAACCGCCGATTCCAGTAGGGCGTTATCGCGGATGCCGCGCGCGCCGCCGTGAGCTGCCAATACTTCGGTATGAATCGCTCTTACGGCCGATACCGTGAGGTGCTTGATTGATCGCCTCAAGACAACCGTTTAAAGAGTGCAAAATTCTTTTTGATCAATCGTTTCGCCGCGGCGGCCGCTGCCTTGGGATCGATGGTCGGATGCACCGGTGTTAGAACAATCGAACCACCTTCGTGAACAGTGACATTAACCTGGTCCCCTACTTTTACCCGGGCCAGGTCCATTAATGCCGCGTCGAAGATGATACCCTGAGAATTGCCGACCTTTGTGATCGTTTTCGTCATGACGTAATACTATGTTTTACCGACAGCAGTCCCGCAAGCGCAAAATTGGTCCTCTCCGGCTTGGTCTCCCCGGGACCGGGGCGAAGCTTTACGTCCTGCGGTGCCTTACTTAACCTCCGTTTTGACTTCCGGAAATCCCGCTGGCTTCAGTTGTTGATTCAGCGCAGGAAGATCGGATTCAAGCAATTTGCGCCACGCGTCCAGCATCGGCCCGATATTTTTATCGAGATCCGCGACGGCAGCCTTGACCGCAGTTGTCGGTGCAGCATCTGAGCGTTCGATTTCGTTAAACAGCCGCGTGGTCGATTCCAAAACGAAAAGTGAGGGTGGAGCGCCTGGCCGCGGATGCGGCGGCCCGAACTTCATGAGTGTTTGAGCAAAGGCCTCCAGTTTTTGCGTGACCTCGGGTCGTTCCGCAGCTTTTGCTCTGAGTTTCGTTAGTTGCTCGGCGATGTTGTCGAATTTCTTGCCGATCGGCGCCAGCCTGAGACGCAGTTGATACAACTTCCACGAGAGATCGAACTGTTCCTGAAGATCGGCGGCCGACGCTTGAACGCGCGGATCCATTGCAACGGTCAACGGTTGACTGAAACTTTTGCCGTCAACGGTCAACGTGACTG
>QHPC01000245.1:0-11262 GCA_003218915.1 Verrucomicrobiota bacterium | reverse complement strand
GCTTTCGTGGAAACCGCTTGCAGCGGCCGAATCCAGTAGCTCGGAATTCTAAGCCGTTTCGGGTTCGGCTCGACCGGCGCATCCGTGCTCGAATATTTCCTGACTGACTGGCCATTGCGGTCTTTGATCTCGATCGTTACCGGACCGCTCGCATCTTTCGAAAGCAAATAATCGATCATCGCGCCGTCGGGCGGATTTTCGCCGGCGGGTTCGTCCGGCGGCAATGGCGTGTCGGGGTTCAGGTTCGCGCGAACGCGCAACGCAGTCTGCGGTTTAAATAACTGGTCCTCGCTGTACCGGGCGCTGACCGTGGGTGCGCTTGATTTGGAACCGGGGTCAACGACCCCGGTTACGGGATTGAATTGTCGCAGTGGCGTGATGTTGTCGAGAATCCAGAACCCCCTGCCATGCGTCGCCACGACGAGATCGTCGTTCTTAATAATAAGATCGCGCACGGAACTCGCCGGAAGATTCAATCGCAACGATTCCCAATTCGCGCCGTCATCGAACGAGACGTAAACGCCTTTTTCGGTTCCGGCGAACAGGAGACCTTTCCGTTTCGGATCTTCGCGAACTGCGTTGACGACTTGGCCGGCCTGTATGCCGTTCGTGATCTCCGTCCACGTTTTGCCGCTGTCGTGCGTCGCAAAAATGTGCGGCTGGAGATCGTCGATTCTCATGGTGTTGATCGCCGCGTAAGCGGTGTTCGAATCGAAATGACCGGCTTCAATCAGCGAAATCTTCTGCCACGCCGAAATGTTCGGCGGCGTCACGTTGGTCCAGGTTTTTCCGCCGTCGGTTGTCAGGTGAATCAAACCGTCGTCGGTCCCGCACCAAATCCGGTTCGCGTCGAGCGGCGACGGCGCAACGGTGTAAATCACGCCGCGCCGATGTGCCTGCTTTGTTGCGTCCTCTTTGTATTTTCCAATGCTTGCCGGCAGCTCGTAATTCGGTCGCGACAAATCTGGACTGATCTTTTCCCAGTGATCGCCACGGTGGCGTGTTTGCCAAAGCGTGTTCCCCGCGAAGAAGAGCAAATGCGGATCGAGCGGCGAAAAGACAACAGGCTCGGTTCGCAACATCCGGAAGCCTTCTGTTTGCACTGGTACCGGCAGTATGTTTTGCGCCTGACCGGTGCGGCGATCGAAGCGCGTCAGCTTACCGCCAATGATGATGTCCGGATCGAGCGGATCGGCAACGACGTAGCCATATTCCTCGGCCGCGACCGGCCGCCAGTCTCGAAACGTGATCTCGCCCTCATCGCCGCGGCTTTTGATCCCGACCGAACCGCTTTCCTGTTGGCCGCCGTAAAGCCGGTACGGAAATGAATTGTCCGCGCTGACGTGATAGAGCTGCGCCGTCGGCTGGTTATACCACGAGCTCCAGCTCTTGCCGCCGTTCACCGTAACGATCGCGCCCTGGTCCGAACCGAGAAGAATGATGTCCGGATTATTCGGATTGATCCAAACGTTTTGATAATCGTCGCCGCCGGGCGCGCCGCGCCAGCCCTCCCAGGTTTTGCCGCCGTCCGTCGATTTCCAACAAACGATGCTCGCCGAGTACACGATCTGTGGATTTTTCGGATCAAACCGCACCACCGGGAGATCGCCGCCGCCGATTCCAAGGCCCGGCCGCGGATCATCGGTCGTGCCGCTCCAGGTTTCGCCGCTGTCGTCCGAGCGATAAAGTTTGGAAATCGTCTTCGTCCGGACCGCGGCGAACAATGTTTTCGGCGCGCTCGGCGCAATCGCGAGGTTCGCCTGGACGATGTTGGCCGGCAGCCCCCTGGTTAATTGTCGCCACGTTTTGCCGCCGTCGATCGATTTAAAAATGCCCGCGCCGTCCCCATTGAAGGCCCCGTTTTCCCACGGACCTTCGCGCGATTCCCACAGTGCAGCATAAACAACCTGCGGATTGCTCGGATCGATTTGAACATCGCTGGCGCCGACGTTCTCGTCGCGATATAGAACTTTTTCGAACGTTTTTCCGCCATCGAGCGATCGATAAACGCCGCGTTCCTCGTTAGGCCCGTAGGGATGACCGGCTACGGCAACAAAGATGCGGTCCGGATTTTTTGGATCGACAGTCAACTGCGCGATCTGCTGACCCTCACGCAATCCGAGATGCGTCCACGTCTTGCCTGCGTCAGTCGATTTATAAGTGCCGTCGCCGACCGAAAGATCCGGTCGATGCAATCCTTCGCCGCTGCCAACGTAAATCACATTCGGGTTTGATGGCGCGACCGCGAGAGCGCCCACTGATGCCGTCGGCTGATCGTCGAAAATCGGCTGCCACGTACGGCCGTAATCGATCGATTTGAAAACGCCGCCGTTCACCGGTGCCATATAGAAAACATTCGGCTGCGACGGGACACCGCGGATCGCGCGTGTTCGCCCGCCGCGGTAAGGCCCAACATTCCGCCAGCGCAGAATCGAATCGAACTCGCCCGCACGCGCGTGTCCAAGCGTCAAGGCGACGAGAACGATTGCAATCAAGCGGCAGGCGGTAGGCATAGGACAATCGTTACTTCAAATGTTTGGTGAGCCACGCCGATTTGCGTCGGCAATCAACAACCGCATGAACGAACACGGTGTCGCCCAAGACCGTGTAGAAGATCGCAAACGGAAATCGTTTCGCTAAGGCGCGATGATAATTGCGATAAACAACGCGATAAACGCCTCCGAGAACCTGCAGCGATTCCATGTCAGCAAATAAACTTTCGAGGAAATACAAACCGAGACCAGGCTGTTGCGTCTCATAGAACTGAAATCCATGAACAAGGTCGTCCTCGGCCTTGTCGAGAATCTCGACCGTCACGAGGTTCGCTCACGGATTCGCTTCTTTGCCGCGTCCCAATCCGAGAATTTCGCTTTGCCCGTTTGGATCTGTTGCTTCCGCTCGTCAAGCAACTGCTTTTGCCAGTCGGTGACCGGAAGTTGTTTTTCATGCCGGCACAAATCGTCCCAGAGCACTTCAATTACTCTAAGCTTTTCTTCGACCGTCATCCGATCCAATGGCAATACCGTATCCATAACCCTATTGTGCGTCATACAAGCAAAACCCTCAACTCCTCTGTCGTGTCGTAGGCCCGGCGGAGGCGGATCACCGTCTCAACTCTTCATGCTATCTGCCACAATCTTCGATCTCGACGGCGTGCTCGCCGACTCCGAGCCGTGGTGGAATGAAATCGACGCGAAATTACTCGCCGAGCACGGCGTAACGTATCGCGGCGAATACCACCAGAACGTGGTCGGGGTGAGCTATCGACTCGCGGTCGAGTTCTACAAGAAAGCATTCGACCTCTCCGTGCCTACTGGGGAAATGATGCGGCGTTGCGGTGAGATCGCGACTGAGTTCTTCGCCAATCGGGTCGCTTTGTTTCCTAACGTCGAAGAAGTGTTGAATGAACTGCGGCAGATGAAACTGCATCTCGCTGTGGCTACGAGCTCAGTCAGCGCCTCCGCGCGACCCTTTTTAGATCGACATCAACTGACTGGATTCTTCGAGGTCATTGTGACTGGCGAACAAGTCGAACACGGCAAGCCCGCGCCCGACATCTACCTGTGCGCCGCGAAAAAACTAGGGATCCCGGCTGACGCATGTCTTGTCGTCGAGGACGCGCTTCCCGGCGTCGCCGCGGCAAAGGCGGCGAACATGCGCGTCGCCGCAATTCCCGACATGCGGTTTGTCAATCCGCGCGAGTACGACAACCAGGCCGATTACGTTCTCGGCAATTTGAAGGAATTACCCCAGCTTATTCGCAAAGAGCTGTAGCCCGCGTTAAGCGAGACGCTGACCGCGGCCGGCGCAACTCGTAATTCCCTCAAGTGCCGCCGCAAACAGCGTAGCCTTGAGCGCGTAGGTCTTCGGCCAGGTCTTTCTCCATTTGAACGGCATGTTCGTACGGCATCGGGTTCAGATACTCGAACAGCTCCGGCAACAATCGAACACCATATTTCCCGACCAGCCGGGCCGATTTGTATCCGTTCTTGTGATTTTCAAATCGGTGGTCGACCGGCAAGCCGGTCATTCCAACGTAGATGGCCGGTTTGGATGGATCGCGCGCTGGATTGCGCCGCAGGATCGACAAATCCTTCAGCGCAGCTTTGGAGAGCAGAACGACGTAAACGTTATGATGGAATTCGGGTTTGGATAGACGCAGCCGTGTCCGCTTACGACGCACCTGACGCTCTAACTCGGAGAATAATGACAGGCAACTGATGGCCGAACGCTCCAGGGGCCTGGCTAAATCTCTGCGTGCATTCTGTTGTAGCCCGCCTTAGGCGGGTCGCTGACTGCGGCTTTAACTCGCGTTACCCCGCTTGTGCCGCCTACCCGCGCGGCTCCTGCTCGCGCGTGTTCGCTGCCTTATGCTTCTTCTTCCCGAGGGCGAGGCGCTCGGTCTTTTTACGGCGCCTTGCGCGTTTGTTAACGTTGTCTCTGCCTTTGTTGTGTCCCATAAGTTCTAACACTCATACACTCGTGCCGTCTCGCTTGCCATGCCGTAGTCAGACGAAGGCAGGTCACCTCACAGTTTAACGAAGACCAGAAGCAACTGCTAGTCTACGGACGAAACCGAGGCCGGCGTGTGCGTCCGCCTGAGGCGGCCTGCATTCGATGCGATTCCGGCGCCGGCGCATCCTGAACTTTCATGATCTCAAAGGTCCGAAATAGCGGGGCCAGATCGATCACTTCGTTCGCGGCCGATCTCAAGATGTTCCCGAGATTTGCGGCGACCGACGCGACTTCCACGCGGATGCCGTGTCTACGCAGCTTGATGGCGAGGTAAGCGAAATCGGCGTCACCAGTCACCAGGATCACAACATCGGGCCGGATCTCGATTGAAAGCTCCAGTGCGTCGATCGCCATCATTACATCCACGTTCGCCTTGTAATGACCTTCCTCGGCGGGCGCGCCATCCTTGGTCACGACCAGGAACCCGTTGGAGCGCAGCCAATGGACGAACTTGTTTTTCTTGTCGCGCTCGTCCTGCCACGTCGGGATGGCCGGCGGCAGCCCGGCATAGACCACCATCTCGATCAGATCGCGTCCGGTATTTGGTCCGGCCAGAAAATCGCGGAGCTTTAACCAATCGAGCCCGCGTCCTGCGGTCCGCACAGAACTGCCGACGTTCGATTCATCTACCAGCACCAAAAGTTTCGAGCGCGGTGCTCTGATCGAATCTTTCTTTTGCACGGCGCGTTCAGTTCTCTCAGCTCTCAACTCCCAACTCCCACAAGGACGCGGGTCCCGGCAAAGACCGGCTCACCGCCAAGAATTTCAGGATCTTTTGATACGACGCCGCTCATGATGAGCAGAATACCGTATCAAGCTGTTCGCTGCAAAACGATGTTCTTTTGGTGTAGTGGCGGTCGCCGCGGCGACCGCATTTTTCATGTCGCTGGCTTGCAACGAATTTCGCACGAGCGCTCGCTGCGAGGCGTGCAATGTTAGCGGCGGCTTTCTTTAGAGCCGATTTCGATCAGGCGTTTGGTGAGAAAGACGAGCCCGGCCATCTGCACCCATTCGGAGACGATGTTGCCGACTACCTGGCCCCATTTGCTCTCAGCATTCATCGACGCAAACAGAACGGCCCAGCCAATCCCGGTGATCCCGATGAATATCAGAAGCGAATGCCGATACAGAAAATCGAGCCACGCGGAACGCTTTTTTCCTTTGACCGGCCGGCTCTCGGCCGATCCGACCTCATACAAAAATTTCGTTCCAAGAATGATGACCACCGAGCCGCTCCAATCGGCAATGGCATTGCCAAAAAATGCGCCCAGATGAGTTTTGGGATCGAGCATTCGATACCCAACGATCCAAACAATGAGGAGGCCGACCGCAACCATGCTCAGCGAATGACGGTAAAGAAACGAATGGCGATGTCTGGACATGAGGACGTATTAGTCTTCTGCTACTTGTCGTTGTTAATCATCATGGCGCGGGCTTCGCAATTAGCCAGAGCACTTCTTTCCGTTGCTCGCTCGTCCGGACACGTTTGTCGTTCCACGGCAATATTTCTCCGGCTGCAAAATAGAGATCAACAATCCAAACCGCGAAATGGATGCCGAAGCCGGAAGTAGAAGAGCTCAGCTGATTATCAACGGCAAAGCAGCCGGCAACCACGCGCTGCGGAATGCAGTTGTGCAGCAGCGAGCAGCCGGACATCGGATCAGGGTACGAGTGACCAGAAAAAAGGGGGACGCGAGGCGGTTGGCCGCGGAAGCAGGCGAAGCGGATTTGCTGATCGCGGCCGGCGGGGACGGTACACTGAACGAGGTGGTTCACGGTTTGATGGATCTCTCCAAGACCGCGCGGCCTCCTTTGGGAGTCGTTCCACTAGGTACTGCTAACGACTTCGCGACCGGGTGCGGCATTCCGCGTGACCCAGAGAAAGCGCTGGCGCTTTGTATGAAAGGCCAGGGAATACCAATCGACATCGGTAAGGCCAATGAGCACTGGTTCCTCAATGCTGCCACCGTTGGCTTCGGCGCCGAGGTGACAGCGACCACTCCGCCTGAACTCAAACGCCTGCTTGGTCATGCGGCGTACACCGTGATGGGTGCAATTCTGGCGATGAATGTTCATCATTATCGAGGAAAGCTCACCTTGCCGGATCGCGAAATCACCGGCAGCGGCCCAGTGGCGATCGTCGGTAATGGGCGTCAGACCGGCGGCGGCATCCAGGTCGCGCCGAGAGCGCGCATTGATGACGGCTTGCTCGATGTGCTTGTCGTTCGTCAGATCCCGGCGATCGCGTTACTCACCGCCGCACGAGAGTTGCAAGAGCTGTCACCGGATGGCGAGTATATCTCTTACTGGCAAACACCCTGGGCCGAGGTCTACCCCGAGGAAACGATTCCGGTCAATCTCGACGGCGAGCCGGTACGCTTTTCAAGCGTTCGATACGAAGCAGTACCGAGAGCGATTCGGCTGATTGTTCCGCCGAATTGTCCATTACTCTCGGCAACAAGCTGAAAACTGTAGCGGCCCGTGCCTGCTGCGAAAAAACTGCAGCCGTGTGTCGTCGACCGCGGCCTGCCCATTAAAACTCGCTCACCGCGAGAGCTTCCGGAGTTTAGACGCCACCCGATTTTACATCGCCTGGTCACGACAGGAAGAGCTTGACACAATGCTGCGAATCACGTAAAAAAATCTTGATTACGTGATCCGGCGTCTCAACGCACTTTCGGCCGGATTAGAAAGCTGGTTGAGACTGCCTTAACCGTCGCTGAGACACCGCCTGGCGCGATCTCCAGATTTACCTGGAGCCCCAGAGGCATCTGGAGCGAGGCTGTTCTAAAGCGCCTCGTGAAGATGCTTCCTCGTTCCGTGCGAATTTGGAACGGTCAACTCCAAATAGAAAGGCGCTTATGAAATTCGTTAGTCTCAGACGGAAGCGCGCTCACCGAAAAGGCAGATCGGACAAACCGTCCCGCGCTACACCTGAATCTGTCACCAAGCCGGCGTCCGGACCTCATCAAATCCACACCTACACCGAGCTTCGGCAACAGATTCACGACGATCTCCGGATCCAACATCCCGACTGGGTTCAGCCAAATGGGGACTCTCCCATGTGCGATGCGTACGAGGCGCGTCTCGTGGAACTGCTCGATACGGTAGGACGAAAAAGATCCCACGAGTGGGTGGTTGCTCTTCATCGGGCCCTCGAACAGGGACTCAACTAACTCGGCGCCGCGGCTATGCGACCGGCGATCTTCGCCGGGACGAGGGTAGCTGTAGCCGCTGCCGTTGGCTGCGGCCTTCATCTGTAGCCCGCCTTAGCCGGGTCGCTGACTACGGCCTTGGCTTCCATTGAAACTCGCTCGTTGCGCACACTGACTCATGTGCTCCCGCCCATTTGAAACTCGTTCGCTTCCCAGCTCGCTCGCCGCTACCCATCGCGGCTTTGCCTTCTATGTCGCTTTTCCCAAAAGCTCCATTCGACCTCTCGGTTTGCCCATCTATGTCGCTCGCGTCCCCGCGGCTCCGTTCGCTCGCCGCTACCCTTGGCAGCTTTACCTTCCATCTCGCTCATCCCGCTCGCTCCATTCTTGGATTGTAAACGCGAGCAAATACCTTCACGATACAAAGCGGATGTTCTGGCAAGGAAGAAGAGAGAGCGAGAACGTTGAAGACGCTCGCGGATCCGGCGGCCGGCGTCTTGTTGTTGGCGGCGGCATTGGCACCATTATTCTCGTAGTTATTTATCTCCTGCTCGGCGGCGATCCTCAGGCGCTGTTTAATTCGCAGCAGGGAGCGCAACTATCGCAATCTGGGCAGATCGACAGTCAAGGGCCGCAGGATCAGGCGTCGAAGTTCGTCGCCGTCGTTCTCGCCGATACCGAAGACGCCTGGCATGCGATCTTCCGGCAAATGGGCCGGCAGTACGAGGAACCGAAGCTCGTGCTCTTCACGGATCAGATCCGGTCCGGTTGCGGGTTTGCCAGTGGCGCGAGTGGTCCGTTCTATTGCCCCGGAGATCGGCGCGTTTACATCGACCTCGGCTTTTACCGTTTACTGCAGCAACGCCTGGGTGCGGGCGGCGATTTCGCGCAGGCCTACGTGATCGCGCACGAAGTTGGACATCACGTGCAAAATCTCCTCGGTATTACCGATCGTATACAGGCAATGCGCGGTCGGGTCAGTGAATCTGAATACAATCAGCTTTCTGTCCGGCTTGAGTTGCAGGCCGATTTTCTGGCCGGCGTTTGGGCGCGGTATGCCGACCGCGTCAAGGGCGTTGTCGAAGCCGGCGATATTGAGGAAGCGATGCGCGCAGCCGCCGCGGTTGGCGACGACAGACTCCAACGCAGCACACGCGGTTACGTCGTGCCGGATTCATTTACGCACGGCAGTTCCGAACAACGCGTCCGCTGGTTTCGCCGCGGCTACGAGACCGGCGATCTCAGCCAGGGCGACACGTTTAACACGCGCGACTTGTAACATGGAACGCTCCTGAAAAACTTTGAATCCAACCGCTGTTAAGCCAAAACACTCGGGCGCTATGCTGCAGGCTTCAGAGCAGAAGCCATAACGTCCATCAATAGAGACGGAGAATTTCGATGCTGTCAGAAAAAATTATAGGTGTTTGGGAATTGCAAATTTGGGAAACCGTCGTCGACGACAAGGTTGTCGGCTTCCCTTTGGGAGAAAACGCATTTGGTTTCATTGCCTATCATCCTATTGGTTTCATGTCGGTTAACATTTCCGCGCCCAATCGTGTTCGTATCCCAACTGAGGATCCCTTCGCAGGCGATCCAAAGCTCCTGGCTTTAGATGCCAAGGGTTATCTCTCCTATTGCGGTCCGTTCTCAATCGTGTCGGAGAACGAAGTTATCCATCACCTAAACCTCTGTTCGTTTGAGAACTGGGTAGGCACCGATCAGCATCGGCACGCGCAACTCGACTTAAACAAAGACACGTTAACTCTTTCAACAGCGCCTACGCTGACGCAGGGGCGGAAGGGCAGTAATCGCCTGACTTGGAAGCGCGTCGCTTCGATGCCAGTTGGTTAGTAGACAGATCGCTTACATGGAAGCGCGCGCGTGGCCGCGCGCGCGACAGGTTTCTTGAATCCAACAGGTCTACTGTCGGCATCCTATAAAAAAGCGGATGTATGAGTTGGCTTAATGCTAAGCGCCGAACTGCTGGCACTTTCTTGTTGTACTTTTGTGCGCCTTGGAAAGTGGCCACCGAAATAGCAGTGTCGATCCTTCTGCTGACAGCAACGTCGGCCTGGTCCGAGCCAGTGCCTGGATCGTTGGATGTGCACTGGAACGAAGGCGCTTCAGATTGCAAGGCAACTCCACAAGCGCCCCTTCAAGTTCATGCTTACGAGCCGCAAACGTTCATGCTGCGCCAGAGTCCATGCGCAGACTTTGAAGCAAATTTTCTCTACCTTCTCATCGGCTCCGATAAAGCCCTTCTGATCGACACCGGCGCCGTCGCGGACCCGAAAGAGATGCCCCTGGCGAAAACGATCTTGGAACTGTTGCCGGAGAAGGACCACAAGAAGCTTCCACTTCTGGTGGCGCACACCCACAGGCATATGGATCATCGCGCCGGCGATCCTCAGTTCGCATCGCTTCCATCGATCCAGATTGTGCCCATAGATTTGGAAGAGGTTAAAGCGTTTTACCGTTTCACGAATTGGCCCCACGAAATTGCCCATCTGGATTTGGGTGGCCGAACTGTCGACGTAATTCCGACGCCTGGACACAACCCGACACACCTGGCGTTTTACGACAACAGAACCGGGATTCTTTTTTCTGGAGATTTTTTGATGCCGGGCCGGTTGCTGATCGAAGACGCCGCGGCGTATCACGAAAGCTCCTTGCGGGTTATCGACTTTCTGAAGACGCGTCCGCTTACCCATGTCCTCGGTGGGCACATCGAGTTGAACACCGCAGGACGCGCCTACCGGTTTGGATCTCACTATCATCCCAATGAGCACCGGCTCGAGCTGGCAAGAGAAGATTTAGCAGCGTTGCCAGCCGCCTTTGAAAGCTTCAATGGCTTCTATGCGCGACACCCGAATTACATTCTTTCCAATCCCATTCGCAACCTTGTGGCGCTGGCAATTATCGCGGTTGCCGTATTGATTTTCATCGTGTGGGGAGTTCGTCGATTGCTGCGTCGCCGGCGCCAGCACGATTAACCTTCGAAATCTGGGGGGAAGACGCGCGGACGGCGCGGTGATTCGATTGATCAGCTTTATCACGAGCAAATCAAGGACTCTCCGTCCATCATAGCCGCCCTTGGCCCGCCGTAGCCAATGTTTGCACGGCGAGGGAGGCTACGAAGCATGCGCTCTGATCTGTAGCGGCAGGCGTGTCGCCTGCTCTTTAGCCGTAGCAGGGGTCGGTGACCCTGGAATAAGGATTCTATTCCGCCTGCTTTCTCCACGTCGTAACTTTCTCTCGCCCTCGCTCCACCTGTGGTGTAAGCCGTTTCCCATTCACCATGTCTCCTTTGTTCATCAAGATTAGCAAAGATTTCGCCACGATTTGGACGACCATTGACCCTATCGGTAACGTGGCAATTTTTGCCGGGTTGACGGCGTCCCTTACCCCTGCGGAGCGGCGTCGCACCGCGCTGCGAGCTACGG
The DNA here is from genome assembly GCA_003218915.1 of Verrucomicrobiota bacterium. Taxonomy (GTDB): domain Bacteria; phylum Verrucomicrobiota; class Verrucomicrobiia; order Chthoniobacterales; family UBA10450; genus Udaeobacter. The sequence goes on along the minus strand of QHPC01000245.1, from coordinate 149 downwards.
TCTATGCCACGGTCATTCTTGTCGTCGCAGTAGTGGCGGGCCAGATCATTCTCGATGCCATCGGCATTCACTTGCACTCGCTCAAAGTGGCAGGCGGGATCATCCTTTTCCTTTTCGGTTTGCAAATGCTCTTCGGACGAGTGGATTCG
>QHPC01000289.1 GCA_003218915.1 Verrucomicrobiota bacterium | reverse complement strand
ATGGTCGGATGCCTTCGTGGCGCGAGGTGTTTCTTTATTTTCTCTTTCTCGGTTTCGTCAACATCGGCGGACCAGTTGCGCAGATCACGATGATGTTCAATCACATGGTAGAAAAGCGTCAGTGGCTATCGAAGGATCGATTCGTCAAGATCATGGCTTTCTGTCACATGCTTCCCGGGCCAGAAGCCTTGCAGTTGGCGATCTACGTCGGTTATCTGAAACGCAAGCTATGGGGCGGCATTCTGGCTGGTCTCACGTTCATTTTACCGGGCGCGATCGCGATGATCGTTCTGAGCTGGCTTTACGTTAAGTATGGCCAGTTGCCACAGGTTAACAACGCGCTCTACGTTCTCAAGCCCGCCGTCCTAGGCATCATAGCCGCCGGCATTATCAAACTTGGTCGCGCTGCAATCAGGAATTTTCTTCTGGCAGCTTTGCTCGTCGGTGCATTCTTAGGAATGCGTTTCGCCGGAATCAATTTCCTGTTGATCCTCTTGATAGCCGGCCTTTTGAATCTACTAATCGAGCAAGGCTGGCCGCTGCTGAAGAAAACTGCACCGACATTGCCAACGGCAATTGGCGGACTTGGCCTTCTGCTTCCGTTTGGCGATTCGCGCTTGTTCCAAATCGCCTGGTTGTTTTTCAAAACAGGGCTGTTGAGCTTTGGGGGCGCCTATGCGTCGCTTGTTTTCGTGGACCGTGGAGCTGTTGCGCAATATCACTGGCTGTCCCATGGGCAATTGCTGGATGGGGTGGCGCTTAGTGTGGCGACGCCCGGGCCATTCATGTTGTTCACTACATTCGTCGGTTACCTCGCCGGCGGAGTTACTGGAGCCGTTTTAGCTACGTTCTTTGTGTTTTTGCCTTCGTTCTTCTTCGTAATGGTCGGCGTTCATTACATCGAAAGAGTGCGGGACAATCATATGATTCAGGCATTCCTCACCGGGGTGAGTGCAGCAGTTGTCGGTGTGATTGCAGTTGTGTCTCTCGATCTGGTTCCCGAAGCCCTAGTTGACTGGCCCACGGTCGGTATCGCGGTGGTTTGCTTTCTTCTGATCGCTTTTCTGAAGCGCGATGTGGCCTTGGTAGCTATTGGAGCGATGCTGAGCGGAGTAATTTACTCAAGCATTCGCGCGTTCGCATAAGCTGTAGCGGGGATCGATGATCCCGGCACATTGACTGGCGCTTTGAGCGTTTTGCTTATGCAGCGATATCGGATTGCTGAGACGATGGCCCGAGGCTCGACATGACACAGCGTCTTTGGCGCTAAAGAAGGCGGCGAAGACGATGTTAGGAAACGATCCATCTTCGCCGCGCTTCACCCACTATCGCGTTGAGAACAACGCGATCCACCCATAATTAGTATTTCTCGCCTTTTTCTTTGTGCTCTTTGGCTTCGTTGTGTTTGCTCAGCACTTTTCCGTTGGCATCCATTTCGACGCCAATTTGCTTTCCGTTCTTGTCGATCACGGCTTCAAAGTTCGCGCCCTCTTTTTCCCAGCGGACAATCGTTCCGCCTTTTGCTTCCGCCTGGGCAGCCTGCTGCACCGCGGCAGGGACCTCAGAACTGTTGATGGTTTGTTCTTCGTGCTCTTCTTCCTTCGCTTGTGCAGTCACGCCGAATGCCAAGCCGGCGCTGACCGCTGCTACTGTGACTAGATGCTTCGTTTTCATGTCTGTTAAGTTTTGACTTCTAGTTTTCAGTATTGTTCGAAACTGAGTGCTCATTGGCGTGCAAACAGACTTCAGAAAAAAATCGAAGTCTCAGTCGATTAAACGGCGGATGTCAGGCAGAACCCGACAAGCGCGAGCACTCCGTTCCGTAATCTTCAATCAACTTTACGATCTTGGATTGAAATGCATTCTGCGCGGCGTAAACGGCGCCGATCGCTTCAGCGAACGGCTTTTGCTTGAGTTCCTCCTCGATCGTCAGGCTGAGTTCCGCGAGCTTTTCGATATTCGCTCGTGAATGAAACTCCAGTTCTTTAAGTTTGGAGAGGACTACAAGCGATTTCTCCAGCTGCGTTGGTTCTACTGGTTGACTTGGCTTTGCAGCTTCGGCCTTTGGAGCAGTGCTCTCAGCGGCAGGTGCAGCTTTCTTTTCGGTTTGGACGTCCTTGGCACGCTGCGACGGGATAGAGCCAGCCTTTGAAGCGTGCTTCTCCTTATGATGCTTCTCTTGGCTGACCTTTTTTGCGTGCGCGACGTTTCGTGGATCTCCCATCAACTTATTGACGGCTCTCGGTGGCTCGCCGGTCGCATGTTGAACGCAATTTGCTGATGTCTCCAAAGATAAACCGTCCCCTCACGGAGTGTGCGCAATCTGCGCACAAGCGACTCCGTCGCCATTGAATGCGCATCGATCTCGCTGTCCGGACGAGCCTGTTCACCTGCTCGTAAGGGCTGCTCGGTCCGCTTCGCAGCGATTAGTATTTCTCAGTTTTTTCCTTCTTCTCGGCCTTCTCTGGATGCGTGCCGAGGAACTTGCCATTGGCGTCGACCCGGATCGCCGTTTCTTTTCCGTTCCGGTTTACGACTGCGTCGTAGCATTCCTTGCCCTTGCGAGTCTCCTTTGCGATCCGAACAATCTGATCGCTCCCAACTTTTTCTTTGATAGTAGTTTGTGTCGGGGACGGCAGATCCTTCATATCTACGGGAGTCTCTTCTTGCGCTAAGGCCGCCGGTCCGAGCATGAGGCCGGCGCTCACGGTTATTGCTGCAATTAGTCTTGTTATCTTCATGGGCTGATTCCCTTTTGCTGAATATCTATCAAGGTACGGTTCGAAGAAGAACATTGGGTTGCGCGTAGAAAAGTGACTGCCAAACCAAATCAACGATTGGCTGACTGCCAGAAATCCACTTGTTCCATGTGGTTACCTTCAGCATTCGAGATGAAGTAATATTGGCTCAAGGGCGCGCCACGACTTGCTGAGTCTTTCCGAAAATGTCACGCATTGCTGCGCTCGCAGCGTGGTAACCGCACATCCCGTGAACGCCCCCGCCAGGCGAAGTTGAAGCTGAACACAAATAAACTCCGCGAAGGGGAGTACGGTAAGGTGTCGGACTCAGAATCGG
>QHPC01000244.1 GCA_003218915.1 Verrucomicrobiota bacterium | reverse complement strand
GCCCGTGATCGCTATGTGCGCGTCCTGCGGACTCGTTATGACACGCTCAGCTTTGAAAAGACCTTGCGATTTAATTTCTTCGAGAGTTTGAGCCACCTGATTTTTAAATTCGGAGACCATAGAGTCCACAGATTACACAAATTTCGGTTGGGAGAAAAAGAAACAGCTTGAAACACGCGGAAGCTATAACGTGCGTAAAAAATCGCTTGCGGTCCTGTGAATAACTGTTAATAAGTTCCCCGGTGGTTCGCCTTGACCTACGCTGACCGTCGTAACCTTGCCTGGGCCATTCTCGCGGCGTTTATCGCCATCATTCTGCTCAGCGGCTGCGGGACGAGTCGGCATGCTTTGCCGGCCTACGAAGCGCCTCTGGCAAAGACGGATTTTCAACATGTGCGCACGACCGCCTACACGCACACCGAGTCAGACCACCGCGCGTACGGGAATCACAATGCTCTGGGCGGAGAGTTGCAGGCGGCGGGCCCACCCATTCACCGGGCCGAAGTAACGCGGCGCGCAATTCCTGTTGGTGACGCGCCACGCGCTGTGTCCGTGGACGACACCGGTTCGTATTCGCCACAGCTCCAACCATTCTCGATGGAAGAAAGACGAACGGTCACACGCACAACGAAACGGGGGACGAAGACAACGCGCACCGTGAAGCGCGCCGTTGTAGTCGCCAAACCGCGTGTCGGCAGCGCTGCGGCGGACTGGTCGCGCTGGCCTGCGGGCACGGCATTCCGGTTACTTTCAACCGGGCAAATTTATCGCGTCGACGATTACGGCTGGGCGCTCGCTGGCCGCAACACGATTGATCTATACATGCCGAATCAACGTGAAATGAATTCGTGGGGTGCTCGCCAGGAAGCCATCCAGGTTCTGCAGTGGGGCGATCCCCAGGAAAGTTTGCAGTTCCTTCGCCGGCACCAGGATTATCGACACATCAAGCGAATGGTGCTTGAGCTTGAAGGCCGCCACGAAGAAGCGGCCGCGTTGCGCTAGCGAATCTGGGTAGCACAAACATCCGCGGAATTCGCGTAATCCGTGGCGCTGCGAGAGGTTCTTCGACTGCGCTCAGGATCACAAATCGCCCCAATTGAGAACGATTTTGCCGGAGTTGCCTGACTTCATCAACTCGATGGCTTCCTTGAATTTTGTGTACGGGAAGCGGTGCGTGATCACGGGCGAGATGTCGAGGCCGGACTGGATCATGGCGGTCATTTTGTACCAGGTTTCATACATTTCCCGGCCGTAAATTCCTTTGATGGTGAACTGATTGAAGACCACCAGGTTCCAATCAATTGCAGCGCTGCCAGGCATGATGCCGAGCAGCGCGATTTTCCCGCCGTGAAACATGTTCGGCAAAATATCCGCGAACGCTTTTGGATTGCCGGACATTTCGAGCGCGACGTCGAATCCCTCCTTCATGCCCAGCTTCTGCATCGCATCGGCGACTTTTTCCGTACGCACGTCCAGTGCAACGTCGACGCCCATTTTTCTGGCAAGATCGAGACGATACGGATTCACGTCGGTAATCACGATGTGACGCGCCCCGGCGCGTTTGCAGATCGGAATGGCCATGCAACCGATCGGCCCTGCACCGGTGATGAGCACATCTTCACCGACCAAATCGAACGAGAGCGCGGTATGCACGGCGTTACCTAACGGATCAAAACAGGAAAGCACATCCAGTGGGATCGAGGGATCCGCGTGCCAGCAATTGTCCTGTGGAATCGCCACAAATTCCGCCCATGCACCGGGACGATTCACACCCACGCCTTGTGTATTGGGGCAAAGATGACGCCGCCCCGCCAGGCAATTGCGACAATGTCCACACGTAATGTGTCCCTCGCCCACCACGAGATCGCCCTTGGCAAATCCTTTTACATGATCGCCCACGTCGTCGACAACGCCGACAAACTCATGGCCAATTGTCATCGGAACGGGAATCGTTTTCTGCGCCCACTCGTCCCAGTTGTAAATGTGAACATCGGTCCCGCAGATCGATGTTTCTAAAACGCGAATGAGCACGTCGTCGCCACGAACTTCAGGAACGGGAACTTCTTCGAGCCACAGCCCCGGCTCGGCTTTCGCCTTCACGACGGCCTTCATCATCTTCTGCACCCGATGATGTTATCCGCAGATTTCGCAGATTCACGCAGATTCCTCAGCAAGCGTTTCAGCTGCCCCGCGAATTAACGCGAATAGAGATGTGTGCGTTTCAGTTTCTTTGAAGCTGTTTCGAATTTCAATATTCGGATTTTGAAATTCCGGGCCGCTGGCGTCGGGGTTACGTCTTGCCACCGGGACGCCCTCTGTCCTATTCTCTCTAACGGTGTGAAAACAGGGCCGGTTCCGCCTCGTCGCGAAGCGGAAGGCGCCGGCGGCGCGCATCGCGCTGTTATCGCTCTGGCAGCCGCCGCGATCGTGGTTGCGGGCGCGGCTGCGTTTTTCGTTTTTCCCTCACTGCGCATTCATCTGACAACTGCCGGATCGACTTCGAATCCTGCAAAATCGGAGAAAAGTATCGCCGTGTTGCCGTTTGAAAACCTGAGCGGCGACCCGGACAACGCCTTTTTCGCCGATGGCGTGCAGGACGATCTTTTGACCAAGCTGGCAACAATTTCCGACCTCAAGGTCATCAGCCACACCAGCGTCATGCATTACCGTGGTAAACAGGATCTGCGCAAGGTTGGGAAGGCATTGGGCGTTTCACACGTGCTGGAAGGAACTGTGCGCCGCTCAGGCGGCAAGGTGCACGTCAATGCTAGGTTGGTGGACACTCGCACCAACACGCATCTCTGGGCGCAGGACTACGATGGCCGTCTGAATGAAGTGTTCGCGATCGAGGCGGACGTAGCGCAAGCCGCCGCAAATCGACGGAGCGAACGTTTCAGCTCGCGAACAGATGGCCATACAGGAGCCGCCAACCAGCGATGTTGTCGCCTACGATCTCTATGTTCGCGCTGCCCCTTTGATCGAGGAGTCTCTCTATTATGGCCTCAGCAGTGAGACAAATCTTTTCAAAGCCGTAGAGTTGCTCAACCAGGCAATCACCCGCGACCCTGCTTTTCTTCTGGCATATTGCCAGTTGGCCAGAGCCCACGACGGTATCTACTGGACGGGTCTCGATCACACGCCTGGCCGTCTGGCGTTAGCGAAGTCAGCAATCAATTCTGCTTCTCGAAGGAGTCCGGAGTCGGGCGCATCTCGCCTCGGCTCTGCACTTTTACTACGGTTACCTCGATTACGGCCGCGCCCGGAATGAGCTCAACATCGCTCTCCACACAATGCCAAACAACGCGCGAATCTTTGAACTGAACGGATACATCGATCGAAGACAGGGGCACTGGGATGATGCCGAGCATAAACTGGAGCGTGCAATCGAGCTGGATCCCCGAAATGATGATATTCTTTTCGGCGCAGGATTTACTTATCTCTGCTCACGCGATTATGAACACGCCAGAGAGATTTCCGATCGCGGCCTTGCCCTTCCAACAAAGAGCAATTACGCGCGGCTGCTGCCTGCCTGGATCGACTTCCATGAACGAGGTGATTGCCGGCCTTGGCATGATGTTCTGGAAAAGATTCTCGCGGAGAATCCTGCGTCGGCGAGAGATCTGACACGGGGGCGTTTCTTTGTCAGCTTGTACGAACGCGATCCTGTCGCCGCCGAGCGCGCGCTCGCCACACTGGATTATCCGGTGATGAATGCGAGAGGCATAGGTGATGTCAAATTTAGCCCCGCTTACGCGCGTGGGTTGATCGCTCGCATAAACGGAGACGCAGCGGGTGCGTACGATGCCTTCAGCGCCGCTCGCGTGCAGCAGGAAAAGGTAGTCCGCGCGGCGCCTGAAGATGCTTCGAAGCTCTGTTCCCTGGGTTTGATAGACGCATCTCTTGGGCGGAAAGAAGAAGCGCTGCGCGAGGGCCGCAGGGCGGTCGAGCTTCTCCCCCCGACCAAAGACGCTCTCAACGGCACGGAAATCCTTTATTTTTATGCGGTGATTTGTGCGTGGACCGGAGAGCGAGACCAGGCCATCGATCACCTGAAGACACTCGCCACTCTTCAAGCAGGCGTATCATACGGTGAAATCCGTCTCGACCCCTTTTGGGACCCGTTGCGTGGCGACCCACACTTTGAACAAATCGTGGCCTCCCTAGCCCCGAAGGAACCGCAGTGATCGCTCATCGGTTATAGCCGGGAGCGGTGATCCCGGCTGTCCCGAGGCGCACAGCATCCGGCGGATTCAAGCAACCTTGTTTCTTTTCTGACAGAAGGAAACAAAGGTAACGAAGGCTTTCCTGGGTTGTAGGCGTCTGAGTCAGACGCCATCTTCGGAGAAACAGAATCTTTGTCTCTTTTGCCTGCTTGCCTTGCCCAACGCGGCGGGCGAAAGCCTTCGTAGTTATCCTCTGTTTAGCATCTTGCTTGTTCCGAGAGAAGGTTGTTTCGGCCGAGCGCACTCCTTCGACTGCGCTCAGGACAGGCTCAACCAGGTAGCGGCGGCCTTCGTCTCCCTTCTGGCTTCGTCATTCGGATTTCCTTTGTCATTCGACATTCGTGCTTCGTCATTTGGGCGTGTGCCTAAATTTTTTTGCCACGCCAGCCAAAATTTTCCGAAGGAATAGGTGACGGCCAGACCTATGAAAACAAAACGGTGACGAAGCCAATGAGGATGACCGATATTTTGAACGGTGCGGGTTAAAAGGACCGCGCTTCCCGGCCGACGCTACTGGCTCGCGTTAAATTTCTATCAAACGCGGGAATTCTCTTGGCGCGCTCACCAAAAGCTAATACAACCACAAGTTCTATGATCGCGCATCCAGACAGCATATTCACGCCGTCGCGATTGCAGCGCATTTTTTCCTCATTATTCTTCGCCGCCACGACCCTGTTGGCTTGTCTGGGTTCGCTAATTGCACTTCCCGCTGCTTGGGGACAGGCGCTCTCGCCTATGCCGCGCCCCAAGGAGCCGCTCGAAAAATACGACAATCCGCCTGCATACATTTTCCGAATAGAGACTTCGCCAGCAATGGTCTCGCAGTACGGTTCATTCACGAGTTACCAGGTGAACGTCGATGCGGGTGGTCACAATATCCTCGGCGACGCTGCGAACGAGCCGTCTATTGCCGTGGGCCCAACAAACCCCGGCAGGATGGCAATCGGTTGGAGGCAGTTCAACAGCGTAACTTCCAACTTCCGGCAGGCAGGGTATGGGTACACCACTGATGGTGGTACGACGTGGAGGTTTCCCGGGGTTCTGCAAAATAACGCCTTCCGCAGCGATCCGGTGTTGAACTCCGATAGCGCAGGGAATTTTTTCTACCTCAGCCTTCTGGAGACATTTTATGACGACATGTGGCGCTCGCTAAATGGCGGCCAATCCTGGACGCGCCTCGGGCCGGCGACGGGAGGCGACAAGGAGTGGTTCACCATAGATAAGACCAACGGCATTGGGCACGGGTTCCAATACCAGGCTTGGAGCACTGACGGTAATAATTACGGCGGGAGACAATTCAGCCGTTCCACCAATGGCGGGTTGACCTGGATGAATCCAATCAATATTCCCAACCACCCCGTATGGGGAACGCTTGATGTGGACGCCAACGGCAGGCTCTTTATCGGCGGCGGGGATGAGAGCAGTCGGTTTTGGTGCATTCGCTCATCCAATGCACAGAACGCCGGCGTCACGCCAACTTTTGACCAGGTTACTGGAGTCAACCTTGGCGGCAGCATAGTTTCTGACGGGTCGATAAATCCAGGAGGACTTGCCGGACAGATATTCCTGGCGGTGGACCGTTCCGGCACGGCCACAAACAACAACGTTTACATGCTTGCAAGCGTGCAGCCGACCGGCGCCACCAACGGCATGGACGTTATGTTCGTGCGCAGCACCAACGGCGGGCTAAGCTTCAGCGCACCGCACCGAATCAACGACGATCCCATCAACCATAATAAGTGGCACTGGTTCGGCACACTTTCAGTAGCGCCCGATGGGCGCATTGATGTTGTGTGGTTGGATACGCGAAACGCCGCAAACAACACCAACTCGCAACTGTTCTACTCCTACAGTGCCGACGGGGGCGTCAGGTGGTCAGCGAATGTCGTGGTGAGCAATTCGTTTAATCCTTTCATCGGTTATCCCAACCAGAATCCCAAGATAGGCGATTACATCACAATCGTTTCAGACGACACTGGCGGCAATGTCGCGTATGCCGCAACGTTCAATGGGGAAGAAGACGTTTATTACGTTCGCGTAGAGCCGCCACTACCGCAACCAACTGATTTTAACAACGACGGTCACCCAGACTATGTGCTTCGGAAAGCGACCACCGGTCAAACAGCGATCTGGTATCTCAACAACAACGTTTTCATCAGCGGCGCATACGGCCCGACCCTCCCGGCCGGCTGGGGACTAAGGGGGGTGGCGGATTTTAATCGCGACACCCATCCAGATTATGCCGTGGGTAACCCTGTTACAGATCGAACGGCTATCTGGTATTTGTTAGGACCTACGTACATTGGAGGCGCTTACGGGCCAACCCTTCCCAGTGGCTGGGAATTGGTGGCTACAGCCGACTTCAACGGTGATGGCAAACCGGATTATGTGCTTTATAAACCCACTACCCGCCAAACAGCGATCTGGTATCTCAACAACAACGTTTTTGTAGGCGGCGCGTACGGCCCAACGCTTCCGGCCGGCTGGGAATTGGTGGCTACAGCCGACTTCAACGGTGGTGGCAAACCGGATTATGTGCTCTCCAACGCCAACACGCGTCAAACCGCCATTTGGTACATGAACAACAACGTCTTTGTCAGCGGCGCTTATGGTCCTACTCTTCCGGCCGGCTGGAGTTTGGTCGGGCCGTGAGTGATCTTTAACGACGACCTCCGCCGATTTTTAATTGGGCAAGGGGGCTCCCGATCTCCGCGGGTCGAGGCGGATGACAGATCTCTATTACTCCGAAAGGCGCCAGGCTGCGAGTTGCACGTACGCAGATAGAGCTCACTCGGGAATCCGCGTTGCAAATAACCTTACGAATTCGCCTAAGCGGTGAACACATCGCACTTCGCTCATTTCAGGAAGAGTATGCGTTAGTTGCTGGGCGTGCTTTTTCGCTCCCTTTCTATGGGTGTGTTCAGGAGATTGTAGCGCGGCAACGTGCCGAACACTGCGAGGAACTTGCTCGCGCTGCGTGTTGCAGCTCCATCTCCGATTCTTCGTTCTCTTGGCTGGCTTCTGTAAAAGTCTCTGTAATTGCAGTGTTTCGGCAAAATGCCACCGCTCCTCTCTTGCATCGCGCGGCATCCTTCGAGATGATGCAGTGCATGCCTGCAACGTTGGAGCAAACCGGCACGAACGTGATTACGTCCCGTTCAGCTTTCATTCTGCGGTTTATCAGCACGGTGGCGCTTTGGACAATCGCTCTGCTGATCATGTTCACGGGTTACGAGATCCTGTTTTGGCTGTTGATCAGCCTGTTCGGGATGATCGGACTCTGGGAATTTTACCGGATGCTCGATCACAAGGGCCTGCCCAATTTCAAAGTCACGGGAATGATTTGCGGGGCAGTACTGCTCGCTGGCAGTTTTTATTACTTCTCCAAGATCGGACCGGCACATTCGTATGATTTCGAAGTCGCCGTCCTGCTTTTTTTTCTGCTGACCGTCTTCGGGCGACAGATGTTTGCTCGCCTTCGCCATGACGAGCCGTTGCAAACGATGGCGTACACTTTGTTCGGCCTGCTTTATGTGCTCTGGCTTTTTAATTTCATCACCAAGATCGTCTATCTAACGCCACGTTCGAGCACAGGCCAGTTGACCGGGCAATTCTATGTTCTGTTTCTCATCGCGGTGACAAAATTTTCCGACATGGGCGCGTACCTGACCGGCAGCGTCGTTGGACGGCACTTAATGGTCCCTCATATTAGCGGCAAGAAAACGTGGGAAGGTTTTTTCGGCGCGATTGTTTTTGCGCTGCTTTGTAGCCTGGGATTGTTCAAACTGATGCCGGGGCATTTGTCGGTGCTAAACTGGACGCACGCGACAATCCTCGGAGTGCTCCTTGGCCTCGCAGCAGTGCTCGGAGATTTGGCTGAATCAATCATCAAGCGCAGCACAGACGTAAAGGACTCGGGGAACCTGTTGCCGGGAATCGGCGGTGCGCTCGACCTTCTGGATAGTCTGTTGTTTACCGCGCCTCTTTTGTTCTTCTATTTGCGACTGGTCATTCGAGTGCCGTAACCACTCGTGGTCAAAAATGAGAACGGAAAGTTCCTGCGAACGTAAACGAGTCGTCATTCTGGGGGCCACCGGATCGATCGGCGAGAGCGCGCTGAAAGTGGCGCGCGATATTCCGGACCGGATGGAAATTGTCGGGCTGGCCGCCAACAGTAACGCCGAAAAACTGGCGGCAGCTGCCAATGAAACGCGAGCGCAATCTGTTTGCCTGGTCGATGAAACCAGGATCGACATCCTGACGCGCGACCTTGAGTACAAGCCGCGAATTCTTGGGGGACAAGAAGGACTACTTGAGATCGCCCGCCTAACGAATGCCGAGATGGTGCTGGTCGCAATCGTAGGTACGGGAGGATTGCGTCCGGCGCTGGCGGCGATCGAGGCTGGAAAAGATCTCGCCGTTGCGAGCAAGGAAATTCTTGTGATGGCAGGCGAGATCGTGACCCGCGAGGCTCGAGAGAACGGCACGAACGTTTTGCCCGTGGATAGCGAGCACAACGCGATTTTTCAGTGCCTGGAGGGCAAAAACTCTTTGGATGTCCGTCGGATCATTCTTACCGCCTCTGGCGGACCATTTCGCGAAACGCCGCGAAAAGATTTCGACTCGATCACCCCCGAACAGGCGCTCAAGCATCCGACCTGGAATATGGGACCAAAGATCACAATCGATTCCGCGACGCTGTTCAACAAGGGTTTGGAAATGATCGAGGCGCATTGGCTTTTTGGCGTCGAGATGAAGCGCGTCGAAGTGGTGATACACCCGCAGAGCATTGTTCATTCGATGGTCGAATTCGCGGACCGCTCCACGCTCGCCCAATTGAGTTACTCCAACATGTGTTTCCCGATCCAATACGCCGTGACCTGGCCGGATCGCGTGCCGAATACCTTGCCACCACTCGATTTCTCGAAATTGTCCAGGTTGGAATTTTTCACGCCGCGCTATGAGGATTTTCCTGCGTTAAACCTGGCACGCCGGGCAGGTGAAACCGGCGGTACGTTGCCTGCCGTCATGAACGCCGCAAACGAAGTAGCGGTCGCTGGATTTTTAGACCGGCACGTGCGTTTTCCAGACATCTGGCAGATTGTCGAAGAAGTCATGAACCGCCACACGTCCGTTGCGCACCCCGATCTGGATGGCATATTGCAGGCCGATCAGTGGGCGCGTAAAGAAGCGCGGGACATGTTAGATCGGTAAATCGTTAAAAGAATTACAACGGCAGACACAATGGTGTGTCCAATCAATGACCGATCACTGATCACTGGTTTCTAATTCCAATGCTATTGCACATTGTTCGAGTCGTTTTCATCCTGCTGGAAGTCCTCATCCTCTTCAACCTGCTGATTGTGGTGCATGAACTGGGACATTTTCTGGCAGCCCGTTGGAGGGGGCTTTACATAGAAAAATTCGGGGTCTGGTTTGGCAAACCGCTCTGGAAGAAAACAATCAACGGCGTCCAATACTCGCTCGGGTCACTACCGTTCGGTGGCTTCGTGGCGCTGCCGCAACTTGCGCCGATGGACATTATCGAGGGCAAAGCCGATGTGGACCGCGCGAGGCTGCCGAAAATTTCGGCCCTCGACAAAATCATCGTAGCCATCGCCGGGCCGTTGTTCAGCCTGCTGCTGGCGCTTTTCTTTGCGGGCATCGTCTGGGCCGTTGGCCATCCGGTGAGCGAAGCGGATTCAACCACGGTGATCGGTTATGTTTTGCCCGATTCCCCGGCACAAAAGGTTGGGCTGCAACCCGGCGACAAAATCCTGTCGGTGGATGGCAAACCGGTCAGGCGCTTTATGGGGATGAATGACAGCGTGAGCTGGGATGTGGTGCGAAGCGAAGGCGACAAGATTGCCGTAAAATTCGAGCGAGACGGAAAGGTGCAGACCGTTTGGGTGGAACCTTACAAGGCAGAGACGCGCGGGTGGCGCAGAAAAAGCGTGCGCCAACTGCTCATCTATCCAGCAGAGACACCGATTATTGACAAAGTGGAACCGAACACGCCGGCTGCGTCCGCGGGGTTGCGTTCAGGAGACATCATTCGCGGGTTTGATAAAACGCCGATCTACAATCCCATCGCGTTGCTGGAATACATCAGCAAACATCCTAAAGATCAGCTGGTTCTTCAAGTGGAGCGCGGTGGCGAGAGGTTTGACGTTCCGGTAAAACCAACGCTTTTGCCTACGAATGGCGAACAGAAACCACGAATTGGAATTCAATGGGACACGACGGGAATAGTATCGATCGACCATCCAAATCCGATCGAGCAGGTTTATAACAGCGTAACCAGCACGTTAAAGACAATCGGGGCGGTTGCCTCGCCGAAGTCGGACGTAAAGTTGCAGCATTTGAGCGGACCGGTAGGGATCGGTCGCATTTACTATCTGCTTTTCCAAAGCGAACGCGGCTGGCAGCTGGCGCTGTGGTTCAGCGTGATTTTGAATGTGAACCTGGCGATTTTGAACATGCTGCCGATTCCAGTTCTCGATGGCGGTCACATTGTGCTCGCGATCATCGAATCAATCCGCCGCAGACCGGTGAACATGCGTGTCTTGGAAGTCGTGCAAACAAGCTGCGCGGTAGTGATCATTGGTTACATGCTCTATATTACGTTTTTCGACGTGCAGGATTTGCCGTTTGTCCGAAAAAAGCTCGATCAGTTCGAATCGCAGTCGTCCACGAAAAAGACGCCGTAGCAGGCATGCGTTGCGCGCGACTGCGCGAAGCGGTAAAATCTTATCGTGACGACGAGGTGTAGGCCGTCGACCTGGCGCTTGTCGTCTTACGGAACGACGTTGAACTCCTACCATGCGTGAGTTGTCATACTGCGAAAACCCATTCGTTTATCGCCGTCGCAAAACGCGCGAGGTGAAGGTTGGTAACGTCGGCGTCGGCGGTAACAACCCAATTCGCGTCCAATCGATGATCACCTGCGATACGATGGATACGGACGCGTCGATTCAACAGACGATTGAATTGGCGAACGTGGGCTGTGAGATCGTCCGCATTACTGCGCCGACCGTGAAAGATTCGCGCAATTT
>QHPC01000288.1 GCA_003218915.1 Verrucomicrobiota bacterium | reverse complement strand
GATCAATTACGCCAACGATTGCGACTACGGCCTGGCCTCAAGCGTTTGGACACAAAATCTGAGTCGCGCACACCGTGTCGCTGAACGAATCAACACCGGAACCGTATGGGTGAACTGCTGGCTTGTGCGCGACCTGCGCGTCCCTTTTGGCGGAATGAAACAAAGCGGCGTCGGTCGCGAAGGCGGCGAGGAAGCGCTGCGCTTTTTCACTGAGGCCAAAAACGTCTGCATCGCGAAATAGTCGGCGGTTGCTTCCCGGAGTTGATGGTTGAGCTCCTTCGCCCACGGCTACGGCGTGCCGAGGAGTTGGTTGTTGAGAGAACAAGATCCGTTTTCATTCGCGTGATCAGCGAAACACGAAGTAGTTGATCGTTAATCGAGAATTGTTGATTATTCTGACATGTGCCGAGCCATCAAGACACTTCATAACTTCAGTCCACCCGCGACGGATGACGAGATTCGCGCTTCGTCGCTTCAGTTCGTCCGCAAGCTGAGCGGTGTCACGAAACCTTCCAAGGTAAACGAGGCAGCCTTCAATCGTGCCGTCGATGATGTCGCTCACGCCGCACACCATTTGCTCGATTCTCTTGTGACCAACGCGCCACCGCGCGATCGCGCAGTCGAAACTATGAAAGCACGCGCGCGATCGGCGAAACGCTTCGGTTCTGCGCAGGCCATCGCGACCGGTCATAATCATAATTGAGAAAATGGCTGCGTCATTTCTCAGGTTGCGCGTGCGCCGCGATTCGCTACGAGGTCACGGCCGCGCCAATGACGACGCCTAGAGATAATTGTTGAGAGTCAGGTTACCTCCGTTTGGCCGGATGTTGTTCCTGTTTCTCGACGTCTAGTGTAATACTCCGGCAATGGAGCCAGCGGACGTTCGCGGGAGAAAATTTCGCACCGCCTTTGTTATCATTTTGGTGGTCGCGGTCTCCGCGCTTTTTCTGGCCGTAACCTGGCCTTTCCTGAAACCTCTCCTGCTCGGCGCGCTGCTGGCTGGGTTATGCCACCCGCTTTACCGGTGGATTACGCGGCTGCTCCGAGGTCGGAGATCGCTCGGTGCGATCGTCACGCTCGTGATTCTTTTCATCATCGTGGCTGGGCCACTGAGCGCATTTCTTGGAGTGGTCGTGCAACAGGCGCTGGCCGTGAGTAATCAAGCGATTCCCTGGGTGCAACAACACTTCGGCGCTGCCAGCACTTTCAACGCACACGATTGGCTAGTGCAAAGGTTTCCAGCGCTGGCCGATCATGTGCCAAGCCAGGAACAACTGGTCGAGAGTGTGGGTGCGGCGGCTAAATCGATCGGAGGCTTTCTGGTCACGGTGGCATCGCGAATGACGGCCACCACGGCTGTTTTTCTTTTAAATCTGTTCGTCATGGTCTATGCGATGTTTTTCTTTCTCAAAGACGGCGAGAAAATTCTGGAGAAAATTTTCTATTATATGCCGCTGAGTGACGAGGACGAGGCGCTCATGCTGCAGCGATTTACCTCGATCACGCGCGCAACCGTCAAGGGAACACTCGTTATCGGTATCATCCAGGGCGCTCTCGCCGGTGTCGCGTTCTGGGTAGCAGGCATCGATGGCGCAGCGTTCTGGGGCACGATCATGGCAATCCTTTCGATTGTACCGGGAATTGGCGCGGCCCTCATTTGGATGCCGGCCGTGATCTATCTGATTGTGAGCGGTCAGCTTCTGGCGGGATTGCTCTTGTTCGCCTGGTGCGCTGCGGTGGTGGGAACGATTGATAACATTCTGCGTCCGATCCTCGTCGGGAAAGATGCCAGGATGCCGGATCTTCTAATTCTAGTCGGCACACTCGGCGGGCTATTTCTTTTTGGCCCGATCGGGTTCATTGTCGGACCAATCGTGTGCGGACTATTCCTGACCGTCTGGGATATTTATGGAGTGACCTTCAAAGACCTCCTGCCGCCGGTGAAAAGCTTACAATCTGAAATCGCCAACAAATCGGATTCTGAAGCTAAACTCGAACCTCGAACCGAATCCAATCGTCGATAAATGAGCAAATCATTCCAAAGTTCGCGCGCACCTGAACCCGTCGGTGCGTTTCCGCACGCCAAACGAGTTGGCAACCTTTTGTTCCTTTCCGGAATCGGGCCTCGGGTGCGCGGCAGTAAAGAAATTCCCGGCGTCACGTTCGATTCGGCCGGCAACATCGTCACCTACGATATCGAGAAACAATGCCGCGCGGTGTTTGAAAATGTGCGGCTCGTGCTCGAAGACGCGGGCGCGAACTGGAACGACATTGTCGATGTCACCGTGTTCCTGACGAACATGAAAAAGGATTTTTCGACTTACAACAAACTTTACGCACAATATTTTTCCGGTGACGGCAAACCAAATCCCACGCGTACGACGATTGAAGTCGGCGCGTTGCCTACGCCGATTGCTATTGAACTTAAAGTCATCGCCGCACTCACCTAGTTTGTCATCCTGAACCGCAAAAGACGGTGAAGGACCTCTCTTCCTTGCTCGAAAGCACGCGAGCTAGATAGTGTAATCTACAGCGTGAATGTGAGATCCCTCGTCGTCTCCGCGACTCGGCACGACACGCTGTTCGGCGCTGGACGTTAGGCGTTCACAATTCGACGTTGGCTTTCGATTACGATCACGAGCATGAGCACCGGGCCGTTTCGCGTCATCGCAGCAGATCACACAGGCATGACGGTCTCGAACCTTGAGCGATCGCTCGCTTTTTGGCGCGACGTTCTCGGCTTCGAGCTTTCACATACCGCGCATCAAACTGGCGAAATGGCCAGTGAAATCACTGGAGTCGAAGGTGCCGAGATCAAGCTGGCAGTCGTCAAAGCACCGGGCGGTCACAAGATCGAACTTCTCGAATATCTGGCGCCGCTGGAGCGTAAATGGAATGCCGATCTTCGGCCCTGCGATGTTGGCTTCGTGCACGTTGCGCTCATTGTCGATGATCTGGGCGCGATTTTGAGTGCGATCAACGCGTCTGGTTGGAAGGCTGCCGGTAAACCGCAAACTCTTCGGTCGGGTCCGAACGCCGGCAAACGCGTCGTTTACGTT
>QHPC01000243.1 GCA_003218915.1 Verrucomicrobiota bacterium | reverse complement strand
CGTCACCGTAGTCACCAGCACTAAGCCAATTGCGAGGAAAAGAATCTGCCGCAGGTTTCGCCGAAAATCGCGCCAGGATGTGAACAGCGCCGCCGGATAGAGAAGAGCGGGGAGAAAAAAGTAGAATACAATCTCCGGATTGAGTTTTACCTCTGGCAATCGCGGGACGAAACTCAGAGCGAGTCCGCTGATCACCAGCACAATGGGGTACGGCAGCCTAAGTTTACATGCGACCACGGCGAGGACCGCTACGGCGGCGAACAGCAGCACAATGATTTCCGCTTGATGCATATCAGATTGCCAATTGCTGTAGCCCCAGTTAGTTAACGCCAGCCGGCGCGAAGGATACCTCAATCAGCTGCGGTCAGCGACCGCAGCTACAGCCCTTGCCCGCGCGCGATTCGCCTGAAGCTCAGCCAGGTGTTTTTCCGACCAGCGACAAAGTCCATGCAACGGTTCGATCAAGGTTCGGCCTAGTCTCGTGAGAGAGTACTCCACTTTGGGAGGCACAACGGGATGAACTGTGCGTTGCACCAGGCCGTCGCGTTCAAGGCTGCGCAGTGTCTGCGTCAGCATTTTTTGCGAAATGCCCCCGATCTCACGCTGCAACGCAGCATAACGCATCGTTCCGCGTGCCAGAATCTGGATGATGAGAGCCGTCCATTTGTCGGCAATTCGATCGAGCACGAGCCGGGAAGGACACTGCGCGTCCAGAACGGAAGGGGCCGACGACACTTTTCGCACGCTCCTGTGTAAAACGATTCCCATTGACGTGCAAGGGGAGAGTAACATTCGAGAAGGAGTGTATGGTCTGGGACCATATGTAGTTGACTGCTGGTTTGGCCGTCCGAAATTTAGATTATGACAATTGCATCTCTTACCAAGGAAAACGCTCTCCCGATGGATTTTCTCTTAAACGAGGCGGAGTCTGGTGCTCCATCGCCGACGAGTGAGGACGTCGAGGCTGCAGGAGGTCAGGACGATTCCGCCTTGCTCGATGCGTACTCGCGCACGGTGGTCGGTGCAGTCGCGCGTGTCGGCCCCGCCGTTGTGAACATCGATGTAAAACAACGCATGAACCTCCCACGTGGAACGCGCGAGCTCAGCGGCAACGGTTCGGGTTTCATTATCGCGCCTGACGGATTCATCCTCACTAATAGCCACGTCGTACACTCGGCGAATTCTATTACTGTGAATTTGCCCGATGGACGCGAATATCCGGCGCAATTAACAGGCGATGATCCGGACACCGATCTTGCAGTCATTCGGATTGATGCGCCGCAACTGGCCCATGTGCGTCTGGCCGACTCCGAAAATTTGCGCGTGGGCCAACTGGTGATCGCGATCGGAAATCCTCTCGGCTTTCAGGCGAGCGTCACTGCTGGCGTAATTAGCGCACTGGGTCGCTCGATGCACGCGCAGTCGGGCCGATTGATTGACAACATTATTCAGACCGATGCCGCGCTGAATCCGGGAAACTCCGGCGGACCACTGGTTAATTCAGCCGGCGAGGTAGTGGGTGTAAACACCGCAATGATTCGACCGGCGCAAGGCATCTGTTTCGCGATCGGCAGCAACACGGCCAAATTAGTTGCAGGATGGCTGATCCGCGATGGACGTATCCGCCGTGGTTATATCGGCGTGGCCGGGCAAAACGTGCCAATTCACCGACGGATCGTGCGATTTTATGGTTTGCCTCTCGAGACGGCCGTCCTCGTTGTTTCAGTTGAGAAGAATAGTCCCGCCAAACACGCCGGATTGCGCGAAGGGGATCTGATTGTTGCGTTCGACGATCAGCCCATCGGGAGCGTGCACCATTTGCACAAGATTTTGGTCGACGAACAAATTGGCGTCAGCGCCAGGCTGACAGTCATCCGGCACACTGAGAAATTGGAGTTGTCGATCTTACCGGTCGAATCGCGATCGGAATGACGCTTTCGGAATGTATACGTGCCGCCTAGGATTTCGGACACTTTGCAGCAGACACTCCGAAAGTCCGCCAATCGGACGGACTCGTCCTGTGACGAGCGTTCCCGAGCGAGCGTGTACACCGAGTGAGACGAGGACAGCGCACTGCGCTGTCCCTGCCGTTTTGCTCCTCCGGAGTGGGTTTTACTGTTAGCGCCGCGGCGAAGTGCAATGTGACGGGTCTTGCCACCAAGGAACTGCTTCCATTCAACCCGTTCAGATCGAAACCATCGTGACGCTTCCGCTCTCAACGATCATCTTTTGAAGTGTGCCGGTTGGCGCATCTGACGTTTTCTGGCTGGGTTGGGCTGCGTAATTTTCTCAGCCATTTCCGAGAAGCGAAAGGAAAGAGAGCGTGAAAGCGATCAGTGTTTTCTTTAGCATTATTTTAGTCCTCCGATTTTGCGTTGTTAGTGAGCTTATGAGTTAAAGTGGGAATCTTTCTAATAAATCGCGGCGCCGCTTGCACGGCGCCGCGTGGATTGAATGTACCTGGCCCGGTGCCTACCCGCCACCGCCAAACCTCACCGTGACTTCATTAGAGCAGTTTTGAGTGCCTGCGTCGCACACCTTGTAGGTGAAGGTTGCCCTGCCCTTTTGGCCGGTGCTATCGGTGTGGAAACCGGGGATGTTCGGCACAGTGGCAATCAGCACACCGTTGCGGTAGACGTCAACGTTGCTCGAGGTGCCCCCGATCCAGGTGAGGTCCACCGTGTCCACTCCGCGCACCTTGTAGCCGCGCGCACTGAGCGTGATCTGCCCGGGCGTAGGTGTAGGAGTAGGCGTTGCAGTCGGTGTAGGTGTCGGTGTCCGTGTTGCGGTCGGGGTGACTGTAGATGTAGGAGTTGGTGTCACCGTCGGCGTCGGAGTCGGTGTACCACATGGTTCGTTGCCGATCATCTGTTCGGTGATCCTCAGCTCGACCGGCTCGATCGTGGTTTGGTTCCCGCCCGTAGCAAAGATGCTGTCGTTGCCCACGGGTGTTCCATAGAACCACAGCCGGCCCACGTTCATTCTTGGTTCGCCGCCAGGATCCCACGTGTTAGCAACCGGGTCGTAAATTTGCGTGACCGTGACCGGCAGGGGAAGCCCGCCTCCGAATAGGTATAGTTTCCCGTTGAATATCGCGCTGCCAGGCGCTGTGACTGGCTGGCGCACCGCTGCGCCCGTGGTCCATGTGTTGGTGTCGATGTCGTAAATGTACAGCGTGCTCAATTCGTTAGTGCCGTCATTACCGCTTGCGATGTATAACTTGCCGTCGATCACTCCGAACCCGGGCAGAGCCAGCGCCTGCGGCAAGGGTGCGAGTGTAGACCAGCTATCAGTGTCTATGTTGTAGGCGTAAAGCGTGTTTACCACACCGGCCCCGTCGAAGCCGCCGGCCACGTAGATGTTCCCATCCCACAGCGCAGTAGCCATGTCGGTCAACGGCACTGGAAGCGGCGCGCCAGTAGTCCAGGTATCGCTCGCAATGTCGTAGATCCTGGTGGTGTTGCTGACACCACCACCGCCATCAAAGCCGCCTATGTTATAGATCTTGCCATTGAAGATTACCGCCTGGGAGAGAAAGTGCTGGTCAGGCGATGGCGCAAGGCTCGTCCAGGAATCGGTTGTGAGATCGAAACGCAGCAAATCGTTGTGGACTTGGTTAGCCGAACCATCGAAACCACCGCCGGCATACACAAACGTGCCATCGCTGACAACAAAGATGCCCCTGGCGAAATAAGGCAAGGGAGCCCGCACCACCCAGCTGGGCGTTGCGCAAGGAGTCGGCGATGGTGTGCCTTCTGGCGTTCCGACGAGTCGGAAAACCTGGTCCGGCGCCGCCTGGCCCAGATTGAGACATGTGCCAGAGCCAAAAACCGGTTGTTTATATGTCCTGCCGCGATTGCACCGAGACCCAGTAATGTCCTTCGGATAGGATAACTGGGCTGGTGAGCGTGATTACGAAATCGCTGTTTCCAGTATAAGGACTGGCAGGCCGGCTCTCGATCAGATTCCCAGGCAGATTACCCGCGCCATTATCGTAAAAGAAAACATGAAACGACTCGGCTGGGCCGGGTCCATCATATCGACCTAGCACGTCCACTTCGCTAATCTCCCAGGTCTGGCCGGCAGGCACGATGAAATCGTCAGCAGCCTGGCTGTCGAAGAAATCGAATGCTATCTCGGCGTCCTGCGAGATGATGTCAACCGGCTCTTCTATCGTTGCGTTGTCGTACTGATCGTGCAGAACTACCAAGGGAGATTCCGGCATCGGCAGAACGCGAGAGCCGTCAACGCTAGCCGCAGAAGGCTGCCACAGGGAATTTGCAAGATGCTCGATGGCTGGCGTTCTTCGCGAAACGGCGCCACCGGCAGGAGCAGCGCCAGTCCAAGTCGGCGCAACCTGCGACAGGTGCGCCGTCACGTTTCGGGTGTTTCGCTGGCCAAACGCGAAGGGAATCACGCATACGGCGAGAACAAGCGGAAACAGAACAAGTGCGCCGCGAAGAAGTTGTGCCCTGATGGATTGGTTCGGTTGTCTTTTCATAGCGATGTTGCCTTCATTTTGATTCTTTCGAGTTAAGGAGTCGGCGCGATCTTGCAGCGCTGAACTACTTCAATGATGGTCGTAGGTTTGTTTTTAACGCCGCGGCGTTGGGCGATGCCGTGGAGTCGGGTGAGGTCTTGGTGTAGATGTTGGTGTGGCAGTCGGCGTTGCACTTGGCGTCGCCGTCGGAGTGGCCGTTGGTGTCGCAGTGGGGGTTGCAGTGGGTGTAGGAGTGGGAGTAGGCGCATTTAGCCCAAACGCGGCTACCGTCCCGTCACCGTAGTTCGGGATGTACACGACCCCGTTGTCAATCGTCGGCGAAGCTTGGACCCACCTCGCCTCCCCCTGCCCCAGGCTGACGACGTCGCTAAACAACACCTGCCCTGTAGCAGCGTTGAGCGCATAGAGCTTTCCATCGAAGTGGGTGGCCGAGGCGTCCAGTGCGGAGGCGATGTAAACAACACCGTTGGCCACCGCCGGTGAGCTTCCAAAGGCGAAACCAGGCGCGACCGCACTCTGCCAGACAAGGTTGCCGGTTCCGGCGTTGAAGGCGTACACGTTGCCTGCATTGTTACCAATGTAAACAACGCCGTTGGCTACGGCCGGCGAGGTTTGCACCCAGTCGCTGGTAGTGGCCGTCCAGAGCGTATTTCCAGTCACTGCATCAAAGGCATACACCTTGTGATCATCGCGGGAGCCGACGAAGACCCGCCCGTTCTCTACAGCCGGCGAGGACCATTGCGGTCCAGGCATTGGAGCCAGCCAGAGTTGGGAGCCGGTGTTAGCGTCGAGAGCGAGCAATCCCTGGTTATGGATTGCGATGTAAAGTCGCCCGCCAGTGACTGCCGGCGAGGAAAAAGCTCCGCCTGGATGTATAACGCTCCAGATCGGCTGCCCATTTGTAGGGTCCAGCGCCTCGATCGTGCCGTCAGTGTACGCCACATGCAGGCGACCGTTTTCCAGAGTGGGCGAGGAGACGATGTTGGCTTCTGGGCCAGTGTGATGCCAAATCTCCTGCCCAGTGGTGGCGTTGACGGCATACACAACCGGTATGGGGCGATTCACGCCGAAATAGACAATGTCGTTTGCCACGGTCGGCGACGTCCAGGCGTGGTCGCCGGTGATGGCATCGGGCGGAAAGTTCCACAGCTGCTGGCCAGTGGCCCCATCCAGCGCATAGAGCTTGCCCGCCGGAGGCCTCGTAACCACATAGACCCGGCCGCCGACCACGCTTGCAGAGGCAAAGGCGCCGTCGCCAATGGTGGTCCGCCACTTGACGGTGAGGTTCGCCACATTTGCGGGGGAGAGGATTGTCTCGTTGGGAGCGACTCCGTGGTGCGCTGAGTCGAAGCGAAATTGTGTCCAATCCCCGCTGGCCATCGACGCCGTCATCGCCAAAGCCGCGCAGACCAACGCGAATGTACGTTTGATTGCATTCACCCGTCTGCGGAAAGGGTGCTGCGAAATTTTCTGTTTCATAGTCGGAAAACTCATTGGCCTGTGAACTGTTTCTTTTGAATTATTGATAATCGAATTTCCTTTCGTTGCCTCGCGAAGTGCTTCTTTGGTCGCAAGCAGACTTATCAGGTCGGCACTAACGCAATGAGCTGGTTGTTCGTCCCATTCCAAAGGAAAAAACTGGCCGGCATTGCAAAAAAAATGCCGGAATTTTTTCTCCGATGGCAGATCGCCCACCTTCGCGCGAGGCTACGGCGGGCAGGTAGATGTGGCAGACCAAGGCAACGACAAAACCGGAGGAAAAGGAGCAGTGACTTTCGTCTGTTCTTCGCCTTGACCCGCTTCGGGAACGCTCAGTTGCTTAAAAGAATATAGTAACGGTAGCCGGGGGCGATTCATTGCCGGCTGTATCCGAGGCGATGACTGCGATCGTGTTATTGCCGAACTCCGCGTAAACGATGCTCTCGCCGCCGGAACCAAAGAGGACGTCGGACAATACACCGTTCACGTAAACGTCGTAGCGGATGTTGGATTGCGCGTCGAAGTCGTCGGTGGATTGGGTCCAGGTGATGTGGGTCTCGGTGCTGCCGTCGCCGGTGCCGCTCGCATGTAGGTTGGCGGGAGTGGTCGGTGGCGTCGTGTCATTGGGATTGGCCGGCGGAGTGACGAGGGCGATGGGATCGCTGAACGGGCCGGCGTTATTGCCGAAATCGACAGCGCGGGCGGTAAGGCTGTATGTGGTGCCGGGCTGGAGGAAACGGAGGGTGGCGTTCGTGATGCCGCGGCCGACGCCGTAATAAAAGCTGCCGTTCAAATAAATTTGGGTGGAGAGATGCGGTCCGTCGTCTTGCGCGGGTATCCAGGAGATGTTGGCGTAATTGGCTCCGACTTCGTCGATGCTGACGATAGGCGCGGTGGTCGGCGGGCTCGTGTCGTTCGGGAGGCGAATGCCGTTAACGGTGACTTGGGTAGAGCTTTGGCCCGCGGCGTTCTTGGCGTAGATGCCAAAGGTGTAGGTGTTCCCAGGAAAGAGGGCGGTAAAGGTGTAGCTGGTGGCGGTCCTCGGCAGAATGACGGTGGCGCCGACATTGTAAGCGCCCCAGAGGTTGTAGTTGAAATCGCCGGAGTTAGGGGGAGCTGGGTCCCACGCGAGAGTGACGGTGTAAGCGGTTCTCGCCGTCACGCGAAAGTTCGCGGGCGTCGGTGGCCGCCTCGCCGAGGCGGTGGACGCGCCGAGAACCATGATGAGGACTAGCGCCGTCGCAGCGATATGCGCCACGAACGATGAAATAAGCAATCCGGCTCTGTTGTTTTCTCTGACTTCTTCAATCCTGAACATAAAGTAATTTCCTTTCTGCGGTTTTGAATGTGCGGCTCGTCACACCCTTCCAAAGGAAAAAACTATGCGGCATTGCAAAAAAAGCCGGAATTCTCTTCGACGGCAGATCAGGCGGCTGTGACACTAAGCACGCGACAAAGCCAAAAGGTGGCTCGCGGCTTGCCCATCCGTGTTATCAGCGTAATCCCTAGTTAGTTAGATTTTGGCGCCAGCGAAGCGACGATTTTTTCGAAGCGTGGGTCGCCGCGGAGTGGGTCCCAAAACGGAAGCAATTTCAGCTGGCCGTACGTGAGGGGAGTTGGTGGACGAACGGCGATCGCGAGCTGTTCGCAGGCCAGATCTTTATCGCCAACCCACGCTGCGATCATCGCCAAATACGCGATCATGCGCGTGCCAGTGACCGCATCTTTTTTCACCGGCAGAAGCGCGACTGTGCGCCGGCCTTCGCGTAGCGCCTCCTCCCTCCGTCCCAGAGCAGCATCAATCAAACCAAGCACGCACAGCGGCGGCCCGTAGTTTGGTTGACTTTGAACCATTTTCTCGTGCCCTGCACGCGCCGCAGTGAAAGCAGCCCGTGCCTTGTCTCTGTCATTAGTCATACGAGCGATAACGCCTTCTACAAACGGATGACTGAACCGAACAACGTCGTCACTTAAAGGAGGATTTTCGCCCGATGCGCTTAACGCAGCTGTTGCAGCAGTGGCGTCCCGTTCGACGAGTGCGCAGGTGAGCCAGGCATCGGCGACGCTCGGCACGGCGCTGGGATTGGCGGACCGAATTGAATCGATCACTTGATGCAAGGGCCGACTGTTGGCTCTCCAATCCAGTTCCACGAACGCGCGTTGGACCCTTATATCGGTATCGTCCGGTTTGATGGCCAGCGCGCGCTCCAACATCATTGCTTCGTCGGCATAGCGCCGGAGTAAGTCGTAACTCGCTGCAATCTGTTGCAGGGTAAAAAAGTTCCGCGGGTCAAGATCAACCGCGCGCTCAAGATTCTTAAGCGCCTCTTTTTGCTTCCCTCGGCGCCTCTCGATGTAGCCCTTCAGCTCGAACACCATGGGATCGTTAGGTAGAGTCTGACGGGCGACTTCCAGTTCAGCCAAAGCCCCATCATAATCGAGGTAACCGTGGTAAAGATTTTCAGCACGTATAAGGTGCGCTTCGCCCGAGTCTGGTCGGAGACGAAACGCCGCCTGAATGGCTAATTCGGCTAAAGCCAGGCGCGCAGGGGTGCGATCAAAGCCAAAGAAGTAAAGAAGGTCGTGGGTGTGAGAGAGCAGGCAGTGCGCTTGGAAAAATGAAGAATCATTCGCAAGAGCCCGGTTCAGCAGATCGGCTGCTTTCAGCAAATTCGCCTTCCCGCTGCCGGTAAAGCTTGTCATTAAAAGAAGATCCTTGGCGCGAGTATAAAGCTCGAAGGCTGCAAGATCGGCCGTTGGGGGGCGCGCCATGTCCAGTCTCTCAGTAGTGGACATTTTGGCATGAACCTGCTCTGCAACCTTTAGCGCGATCTGACTCTGCGCTGCAAAGATACCGTTTAAATCGCAGTCGTATTGTTCCGCCCAAACATGGATGTCGCTGCGGGTATCGATTAATTGCGCGTTCAAGTGAAGCTGCGTTCCGCTTTTGCGCACACTGCCCTCTACCGCGTGAGTCACTCCTAACGCGGCGCCGATCTCGCGCATATTTCGCTTCCCCCGGTATTGCATCACGCTGGTGCGGCTGATCACCTTCAGGTCTCGAATTTTCGCCAGCTTGGTCAAAATGTCGTCCTGAACGCCGTCGGCAAAAAATGCGTCCTCTCTGTCGCTGCTTAGATTTTCAAACGGTAGAACGGCGATGCTTTTTTCCGGCGCAGTCAACGGCTTCGGCGACAGTCGTTCCGGGAAATGCTGACGGTACCAAAAGTAACTTGTTAGGCCAAGACCGCTAATGATTAAAAACACAAGCGTTGCGAGTTGAAGGAGCCCGCGTCGGCGGGGCCTTGTCTCTATCGCTTCGCGACACTGCCGCAGCTCGACCAGCAACTCTTTCGCTGACTGCGGCCGTTTAGCCGGGTCCGCCGCCAGGATCGAGCGAATAAGCGTCACAAGCGGCTCGGGCACCTTTGCTGCACTGAGTTGTTCGATTGGCAATCGATTAAATTGTTCTTCGCGAAGTTCTCTCCGCGTTCGCCCAGCGAAAGGCGGCTTACCACAAAGAAGATACCAGAGTGTTGCGCCTAACGAGTAAATGTCCGAGCGCGCATCGGACGACACGCTGCCCTCGGCAAGTTGCTCAGGACTTGCGAACCCCGGTGTGCCGGAGAATCCCCCTAAGGCGGACTGATCCGAGGCGACCTGCACCGCGACAACTGATTTGGCGAGGCCGAAGTCGATCACTTTAACGGTCACTCCGTCGCCAGTATCCGCATTGTTCGTGACAACCATGATGTTGCTCGGCTTCAAGTCGCGATGCACTAATCCATGTTTTTCCGCGGCGGCTAAGGCACGCGCAACCTGTTCGGCAACGTCCAACGCAGCCGAGATCGGCAATGGTCCATCGCGACGCACGCGGGCTTCCAGCGTTTCGCCTTCCACTAGCTCCATCGCGTAAAAACAGTGGCCGGCCGGAGTCTCGCCAAAGTGAAAAACGGTCGCGACGTTCGGGTGTCGCAGTTGAGCGGCAGCCTGCGCTTCGCGCCGGAAACGTTCCCGCCTCCCAGGATCGGTCGAATAGCGACCGCTTATGACCTTAAGTGCGACGGGTGAACCCAAGTTGGTATCGATTGCGTGATACGTTGTTCCCATCGCGCCGCGGCCGAGTTCCCAGGGAGTGACTCCGTCCGAAGACACCGAAACTTCATAATGCTGGAAGCGCCGGCTTGTGCTTTCAGTTTCATTTAAACCGCCAAGCAGCAGGCAGTTTAAGCAACCGGAAATAGCATCCGGAGTCCCGGCACCCGCGAGCGGCGCACCACATTGTTCGCAGCGCAAAATTTCTTCATCAGCGAGTGGCATCGAAAGCTTCCCTTAGCGCTAATGCTCGGCCGTAAGTATCCTGCAGAGATGACGCAGCTCGTCGTCGACGTCTTCAGCCATCCCAATGGTGCGGGCGACTTCTTCGCGCAGCAACTCGCGATACCGCGCTCGTAGTCGGGAAAGGTGGCTGCGAAACGTATCGATGGAGATATCGAGCCGCCTGGCAACTTCTTCGTGACCGGGCAAGCCTACGCCACCAGTAAGAAACGGTTTCAGTTGATGGAACAAACGCGCCTTGGCGGAATGGTCGAATTCATTCTGGGTTCGCTTCAGTGCCCGGGTAGCCAGGGCAGCGGCCCAAGCCTGTTCGTACTGCTGCTCGTCGTCTAATTTCATGGCAGGCGGTACGCGCCTGTAAAGGGCTTCTGCTGCCTCGACTTCGTCATCCAGGAGCACGAACTCATTTTCGCCGCCACGTTTTATCGCTCGCGTCCTGTCCCAGGCGTCCGTCATGTAGTTCTTGAACGACGCCAGCAAGAACGAACGGAACTTTCCTTTCCTCCGGTCCGTCTGCGCGTAACCCTTGCTCTGCAACAGGTAGGCGAAGAACCCCTGAACGAGATCTTGCGCATCGGCTGAACTGTTGCCGCGCCGGCGTGCGAAGGTATAGAGAGGCGGCCAATAATCCTGGCAAAGCCGAGCCAGCGCGCTGTCCGCCATCTCGTCGTCGGCGCAAGCTTCGACGACGCTCCAGTGCGTAGTGGCGAAAGCTGCACCGCCCTCCTGGAGTGTGCCAGGAATCCCTTTCACAGGACAAAGAATACGCCGAAGCATTCGAGGATAGCAAGGCGCTGAATCACAGGGATCAGGGTGCATTATGGTAACAAAGTTGTTACCCGCAATTTTCGAAAGCGTTGCAGCCGACTCAGCTACCTCTACAGTCAAAGCAGTTCGCCATGAAAATTCTGGTTGTTGGTAGCGGCGGCCGTGAACATGCGCTTGCGTGGAAATTAGGGCGATCTCCAGATGCCGAGCGTATTTTCTGCGCCCCGGGAAACGCCGGCACTGCGGAGATTGCCGAAAATGTTGCAGTTTCCGCTGGTGACCTGAAGGCGCTGGTTCGGTTCGCCCGGGAAAATCGCATCGACCTGACGGTGGTTGGCCCGGACGATCCTCTTGCCGCGGGGATCGTCGATCTTTTTGCTGCTGAAAAATTGCGCGCGTTTGGCCCTACGAAATCGGCGGCGCGCATTGAGGCCTCAAAAATTTTCGCAAAAGAGCTGATGCGCGCTCAGAAAATACCTACCGCCGACGCGAGGACGTTTACCGACAGCAGCGAAGCGCTGGATTACTGCAAGCGACTGGAATTTCCCGTTGTGATCGCTTTGGCGACGCAGGTCGACGGATCGTGATCGAGGATTTCTTACGCGGAACAGAATGTTCGCTGCACTCCCTGGTAGCCGGAAGCAGTTATCGTCTGCTGGAATCGGCGCGCGATCACAAGCGCGCGCTGGACGGCGACCAGGGTCAGAATACTGGCGGGATGGGTGCGTTCAGCCCTGCCAACAATTGGAATGACAAGCTGCAATCGCAATTCGAGACGGAAATCATGCAGCCACTGCTACGCGGTCTCCAGCAAGGGGGAATCACCTTTCGCGGACTTCTTTATCCAGGCTTGATAATTACCAGAGATGGCGCCCGCGTGCTGGAGTTCAATTGCCGTTTCGGCGACCCGGAGACGCAGGCGCTTTTGCCCCGGATGAAATCAGATCTGCTTCCGCTATTGGAAGCGACGATTGATGGAAATCTTGGCAAATGTTCGATTGAATGGGATACGCGTGCTGCTGTCACAGTGGTTCTCGCGTCTGGTGGTTACCCTGGCAAATACGAAACTGGAAAAACAGTTTCGGGTCTCGATGACGCGACAAAGCTCGAAGATGTCCGGATTTTCCACGCCGGAACCAAACACGCCAACGGCGAAGTTAAGACTGCTGGCGGTCGCGTTCTTTCGGTGACCGCGCTTGGATCAACGCTCGAAGCCGCACGCGCACGCGCATACGAGGCTGCCTCCCGTATTCATTTCGAAAACTGCCACTACCGGCATGACATTGCTCTGGGTGAAACCAACTGAGAGAACTCCAAATTCGATATTCGGAATTCGAATTTTCGCGCAATTAGAAAATGCGTTATAGGTCGACATCTGTTTCCAATGTCTCAATTCACGTCGTTGTCCTTCATTAGCTTCTGCCTGGCGATCAACGCGCTGGCGCAAACTCCACCGCCGACTGTGGTCCCTTCAGGCCGGCCTGCCGCTTCGGCAAAACCATCCGCGCTCGCATCGCCTTCGCCCTCGGGAAGCCCCACAACCGAAGACCTGGTCAATTCGTTAGGCCCGCCTGACCTCCAGGCGGTCATCACGCTATTAAAAAGTAATTTCACAAATCCGGATGAAATTACAGATACCGAGTTGAACCGGGCCACTGTTGAGGGCCTCATCATGAGGCTGCCGCATGGCGTAATGCTCTTGCCTGCCAAGGAGAATGCGCAGGCGGAAGCGCCCACCGTCTTTTACAACGAGATTATCGGCGGACACATCGGATACGTGCGCGTCGGTTCATTAAGCGCAGCAAACCTTCAGGCGTTGGACAGAAGTGTCGCCAATTTCGCCGCGAAAAACGTGAACGCGCTCATAGTGGATCTTCGCGCCAGTCCGGCAACGACTGATTTGCCGCTGGCCGCCGAATTCGCAAAACGGTTTTGTCCCAAAGGCAAAACTCTTTTTACCCTGCGCAAACCGGTGGGACATCAGGACCGCGTATTTAGTTCTGATCGTGATCCGGCATTTCGCGGTCTGATCATGGTACTTACCGATGGCGATACGACTGGTGCGGCTGAGGCGATCGCTGCGGCACTGAGATTTTACAACAAGGCGCTGCTCATCGGGCAGGTTACCTCTGGTCGCGCAGCTGAATACTCCGATTTGCCGCTACCGAGCGGCAAAATTCTGCGCGTTGCTGTCACGGAGATGGTTTCCCCAGATGGTCGCCCGCTGTTTCCGGAGGGGATAAAACCAGATTTGCCTGTCGAGATGTCGATCGCAGACAAGCGGCAGATTTTCCAACTAAGCGGCGAAAAAGGAATGGGGCCATTCGTTTACGAAGGCGCCCGCCCGCACATGAACGAGGCAGCGCTGTTAGCCGGGACAAATCCCGAAGTTGAAGCCGCTGAGGCGGCGCAGCAACGCCGCAGCCGCTCGCCGGAAAAGCCCCCGGCTCACGATCCTGTATTGCAGCGTGCGTTGGATGTAGTCACCTCGCTCGAGGTTTATCAGAAACGATAGCGGACTGGTCTTTGACGATCGGGTTGTCCCCTGGTTTTGCGATTGCCGTCGGGCCTTATTCTCGGCGGGCAATCGACACCCGTTATACTGAGTTGAGAGATTTTTCGATTTCGCTCAGAATGACAAAGCAGTGACACCACTCGAAGAACGCATCGGCTACAAATTCCGGAACTCACTTCTGCTCGCGGAGGCGCTCACGCACCCGAGCCTTGGTCATGAGGCGCAACGTTATCATTTTGATTATCAGCGTCTGGAATTTTTGGGCGACGCCGTTCTCCAGCTTGTTATTACCGAGTATCTGTTTGGTCATTTTCGAGCCGAAGCCGAGGGTCAACTGACGAAACTACGTTCGCGGCTGGTTTCTCGCGAAGCGTTGCGGGCACATGCCGCTGCGCTGGACTTGGGACGTTACATTTTGATGGGGCGCGGCGAAGAAAGCAGTGGTGGCCGGGGACGCACGTCCACATTGGCGGACGCGTTTGAGGCGCTCATCGGTGCCATTTACCTCGACGGCGGTCTTGAAGCAGCGAAAGAGTTCATCTTGACGCAAACTCGCAGCGATCTTGAACAACTGGCGGAAACACCAGTGGACATCAATCCCAAGGGCCAGCTTCAGGAGTTGTTGCAAAGCATCTCGCCGCGCAGTCCGGTCTATGAATTAGTTTCGCAAAGCGGGCCCGAGCACGAGAAAACGTTCGTCTCACAAGTTATCTGGGAAGGAATCGTTCTCGGCCAAGGCAGCGGCCGCAGCAAGAAACAGGCGGAAACTGTCGCTGCACTCGAAGCGATGGAGTTAAAGCGCTGGGAGAAGGAACCGAACTCCGGCGTGTAAGATCGCTGTAGCCGCCGACTCCGGACGGCGCGGTGCGTGCGTCTTAAACACCTCAGTGTCCCGCTTCGCACAGCGAAGCGGCTACAGGGAATGCCTAAGGGCGTCGAGACTTTTGCCCGAGCGCGACGTCCATTGAAAATGTCGCGCGATTGATTCAGTCACGAATTTCTTGGCCGCACTGATCGCCTGTTCGAGAGAGAGCCCTTTGGCAAGACCGGCCGTGATCGCCGCCGAATACGTGCAGCCGGTGCCATGAGTTGCAACGCCGCGTACGAACGGCGCCGAGAATTCGACAACTTTCCCGTTGCTAAATAGAAGATCGACAGCGCGTTCACCCGCCAGATGACCGCCTTTGAGAAGGATCATGGTTCCGAATTTCTTCTCCAACTCTTTCCCAGCAACACGCATCGATTGCCGATCTTTAATTTTCGCCGCAAGTAACCGTCCCGCTTCATCGAGATTTGGCGTAATCAAACTCGCGAGTGGGAACAATTCTTTCTCATATGTTTCGATAGCCTCCGGATCGAGGAGCGGATCGCCACTCGTTGCTACAAAGACCGGATCGACCACCAGCGGAGTCCGTGGCGTGGACATCTTGTCCAGGTCCAGTATCGCCTTCGCTACCGCGGACACGATTTCCGCGCAGCAAAGCAGACCAGTCTTGATCGCAGCGATAGGAAAACTTCTTGCGAGCACTTTGATTTGCTCGCTAACAATTTTCGCGCTCACTGGCTCAATCCGCGAAACTTTTCCGGGAATTTCCGCGACGATGCAGGTGACGGCGGTCAATCCATAGACACCGCGTGCAGAAAATGTTTTAACGTCGGCCTGAATGCCGGCACCCGCGCTGCTGTCGGAACCCGCGACGCTTAGTGCGACGGACGGTTGGCTGATGGTCGATTGCTGATAGTTGGTAGCCTGCAATGCTCGCGTTCTCGACCGCTTCAACGTTTCAACTCTTCAACGATTTAACGGTTCCATTCACGCTCCGTCGTTGCCTATCGCTTCGACCGGGCAGCCTTCCATCGCCTCTTTGCAAAGTCCCTCTTCTTCCGGCGTCTCCGGCTGTTTATAGACGTAGGAATGGCCGCCGTCGTCGTTCCGTTTGAAATTGGCAGGCGCGGTTTCGCGGCACAAATCACAATCGATGCATTGATCATCGACATAGAATTTGCCCGGTACGTTTTCGGCGTATTTGTTCGCGACATCGGCCATGGCTTTTCCCAAAAATGAAGTGGAACGTTCCGTCTGCCAAGTAATTTGCGTCTTAACGCGATTCGACGCAACCGGCAGGTGCTGGCAGCACGTTAAATCGTTAAAGCGTTGGAATGGAAAGCTTATCATCGCCGAGCAGCACTCGATTGGTTTAGCAACTTAACGTTGTAACGCTTAACGATTTCTGTCTTGTGAAAAAAGGAACAGCCAAAACTGTCCGCGTCTTTGCGATTGAGCTGGCACTCTACACGGTTCTTGTCGTCATCTATTTTTTCCTAGTGCTCCATTTGCTGGGACAATGGTTGTACGAGCTTGAGATTCATCATCGATACACCTATGCAGGAATCGCGATTTTGCTGATCATCGGTCAGGCCATTCTCCTTGAAAGTCTGACTACATTTTTGATGCGCCTCATTCGCGGCCGCTTCGATTAAGCCATGTTTTTTCCAATCTCAGGGGCTCATATCAGTCCCATCTATCTGGCGATAGTCGGATTTGTCATCGGCATTCTTGGCGGATTCTTCGGAGTCGGCGGGAGCTTCATCGCCGGCCCTGCTCTCCGCCTGGCCGGTTTGGACTGGAATTTCGCCGTCGGCACAGATCTGGCGCACATCGTCGGAAAGTCCGTCGTCGCCGCGAGGCGTCACCGCGCCTTGGGAAATGTCGATCTTCGTCTCGGCTCGATCATGGCGCTGGGAACAATCGGCGGCGCGGAAGTAGGCGCACAAGCGATCCAGATGTTGAAGCGTGCCGGCAATGTTAATCTTGTCGTGAGCATCGTTTCTATCGTCGTCTATGTGAGCATCGCCATCTTTATGCTCTGGGAAAGCCGGAAGACGCTGCGGTTGGAAAAAGGAAGAGCCCAGCGTGGCCTCGTAAAAGGCGGCAAATCAAAAAAAGATTATTCCGCATTCGGACCTGTGACACGCGCTATTCAAAAGGTGAAAATTTGGCCGATGGTTGCACTGCCCACCTCGGGAATCGCAGCGATTTCGCTCTGGATGATTCTGCTGGTGGCCTTCGTCGGCGGATTATTCAGCGGGTTTCTTGGCGGCGGCGCGGGCTACATCCGCATGCCGTCGATGGTTTACGTGCTGGGAATACCCACTCATCTCGCAGTAGGCACTGATCTTTTCGAGATCATTATCTCCGCCAGTTACGGCACGTTCAGCCACGCGGTAAAGGGTAACGTGGACATATTGATTGCATTAGTCATGCACACCGGCGCTGTCATCGGCGCACAAATCGGCGTCATCGCGACGCAATATTTTGCCGGCCCGAAGATTCGGCTCGCTTTCGTTCCATTGCCGCTGATTGGCGCTGCCATCGTCATCTACACAATTATCAGCGGCCATAAATTGTAAGTGCGATGAAGATTTTGATTTGCAGCGACGGAATGCCGGCTTCCGAGAATGCGATTGAACTGGCAGCATTATTAGCCGATCCACTAAAGGCTGAAATCACTCTTCTTGGCATTGCCGAACAGTCGAGCGATGAGCGCCCATTGCGGGAAGCGCTTGAAAGAGAGGCGCAATCGCTCCGAACACAAAATGCGCAACCGGAAGTCGTCGCCCGTGCGGGCGAACCGATACGCCAGATTCTCGATCAAACATCAAACGCCAGATACGATCTGGTTCTTGTCGGCGCCCGATGGATTGCAGCAATCGGGCATTACTGGCGCTCGGAAAGAACCTACGAAGTGATCAAAGCGATTCAGCCGCCAGTGCTGGTGGCAATCGGCGAATGCAAACATTTGAAACGCTTCCTCGTTTGCACAGGCGGAAAAGAATTCATCGAACCAGCGGTGCGATTCACCGGCGAGATTGCGGCTGCTGTGGGTGCATCGGTCACGCTTCTGCATGTAATGGCCGAGCCACCCGCTATCTACGTCAATCTCGTACAGTTAGAGCAGAACGTCGATCAGTTGCTGGAATCCAATTCGGAGCTCGGGACAAATCTGCTCCGGGAGAAAAGAGAGCTCGAACGCCTCGCTGTCCCGTCCGAAGTGCGCCTTCGCCACGGCATTGTAATTGATCAAGTTTTCGAAGAAGTGCGTGCAGGAGATTACGATTTGATCGTGACCGGCACATCGCGCGCGCGCGGCCTTTTCGGTCATTACATCATGGGCGACTTGACCCGGAGCATTTTGAATCGTGCAAATGTTCCTGTCCTGGTCGCGCGCGCCGGGCCGCCAAAGCCGGGCCGAACTCTGTGGAAGGCAATCAAAGGATTATTTGGCACGCGCTAAGGACGACGACGCGACGTCGCTTTGTGTCCGCTGCCTGCTCGTATCCTTACTCATGGAGACACCCGAACAACCAATTCTCGGCAGCAGGCGGGTGCGGCGTTGGGTTGGGCATCTTTGGCGTGAATGGACCATCGAAAGTTGGCGCCCAGTCGCTCCCGCTTTCACCAAGCCCGAGCCTTTGAAGTGGAACGACGCCCAGGTAACGGCGGCCTGGATCGGTCACGCGACGGTGCTCATTAATTTCTTCGGCATCAAAATTCTGACCGACCCGATACTTTTCCCGCGCATCGGGATTCGATTACCTGGATTTACCATCGGACCGAAGCGATTGACTGCGCCAGCTCTCGAATTCCACGAGTTACCCAAAATCGATGTCGTGCTTCTATCTCACGCGCACTTCGATCATTTCGATTTGCGCACGCTCCGCCGCTTTGATGAAAGCACCTGCGTGATCACCGCTCCGAACACCGCAGACTTGCTAAGATGGACACGTCTCCGGGAGATAACGGAGCTTCGCTGGGGCAAAACGAAGGTCTTGAACATCGCCGGCGAAATCACGGGCGAGATCGCTATCAGCGCCTTTCAAGTGAAACATTGGGGAGCACGAAAGCAGCGCGATACTTATCGCGGCTACAACGGCTACGTCATGGAGTCCTGCGGTCGCGGGTGCCGCATTCTTTTCGGCGGCGATACTGCCATGACGGATACGTTTGCAAAGCTACCACAACCGACCGATCTCGCGATCATGTCAATCGGCGCGTACAACCCCTGGATTCATTCGCACTGCACACCCGAACAAGCGGTTGAAATGGCAACCGCTGCCGGCGCGCGCTTTATCATGCCCGTGCATCATCAAACGTTCCGGCTCAGTTTCGAGCCGTTGCGGGAACCCATCGAACGTTTTCAGGCAGCGCTCAGTGAAACTCCCGAACGCATCGCGTTGCGCGAAATTGGTGAGACTTTCGTGCTACCGTGATCTTAAGAGAACAACGCTCGCCTTGCCGCAGCGTTGCCACGATGCAATGTTTGCACCGCTCGCGCCGACGTAGCTCAGCTGGTAGAGCAGCGGTTTCGTAAACCGCAGGTCACGGGTTCGAATCCCGTCGTCGGCTCCACCCTTCATTCCCAACAGCGCGGAGAGCGAAAGCGGTCACGCCGAAGCCCCGACGGAGGCGAATCGTTTGATCCCAAGTAATTTTTTTCGCGAGCTACGGCTTGACGGGCACTCGACTGCGAATTGTTGGAGTCCGACGATTGAACGTTGGCGCCTGAGGCGCCGTCGGCTTGCTGAAGGCGGGTTGAGCGTTAAACGTTTGGCATTTTAGAATGACAGACTCGATCTCAAATTCCGTCTCGATCATTATTCCAACCTTGAACGAGGAGGAAAATATTCTGCCGCTGGTCGCGGAAATTGCTGCGTGCGCTGTTTCTTTTCGGGAAATTTTGTTCGTTGACGACCATTCTACCGACGCAACTTGCGACAAAATTCGCGCGCTCTCGGGCGCTCACCCGATCCGCTTAATCGAGCAGGACGGCGCAGGTCCTGGATTAGCGACGGCGATCATGTTGGGCGCGCGGGCCGCGCGCGGCGAAATTCTGCTCGTGATGGACGCAGACCTGAGTCATCCGCCTGACCGGATCAAAGATTTAGTGGCGCCGCTGTTTGCCGGCACCGCAGACTTGGTTGTCGGCAGCCGCTATGTGAAGGGCGGGTCGACGCCTGGCTGGCCGGCATGGCGGCGGACCGTGTCACGAGCGGGGGCGGCGCTTGCGCATCCGCTCACTGGCCTTCACGACTCGATGTGTGGCTTCTTCGCCATTGGTCGTTCCCGATTGTTGGAACTCGCGCCGCAAACCAGCGGTTTCAAAATTGTTTTCGAGACGATGTTGCGCGCGCGCGGAACGCTGCGCGTACGTGAAGTTCCGATTGTCTTTCGTGAACGCGCACGCGGGAAATCGAAAATGTCGTTCGATGTTGCCCTGCGATTTTTCTTCCGCTGGCTCCACGCCATGCTCAAGCATCTCGCGGCATCTCGGCGTGAAAGAGGCGTAGACCTGGCTAGCGCAACGGAAGCTTTACATCCAGAGGCTCCAGGAGAGTAGCGCGGATGCATCGCGCCAAACTCGGCTGGAGGTGTCGCCCAGCACAACCACGATCACATCCCTGCCGGGACGCGTACCGCTTGCGATCAGACATTTGCCTGCGGAATCGGTGTAACCGGTTTTCATCCCGTTGCAGTAAGGGAGCCGCCTGAGAAGCTTGTTGGTGTTCTCAAGCTCGCGCGTGCGACCGTTGGCAAAGCGAAAAACAAGCTGCGGAAGACAAACGATCGACCGGATTGTCGGATTCGCGTAAGCGGTGCGCGCGATGAGCGAAAGGTCGCGTGCGGTGGAGTACTGCCCCGGCACTGGTAAACCATTCGGATTCACAAAGTGCGAATGCACAGCTCCAAGTTGTTGGGCGCGTCTGTTCATGACCTCCGCAAACGCTTCAATGCTGCCAGCATTATCCCGGGCCAGACATCGTGCGACGTCGTTAGGGCTTTTCACCAGTAACGCGCGCAGAAGATCGATCCGCTGATAAGTGTCGCCTGCTTTGATGTTCAACTTCACCGGCTCAGCCATTGTGTCTGTTGGTTGCACTGTGACCTGCCGATCGAGAAAACCGCTCTCCGCTACAATAAGCGCCGTAAGTAATTTTTGCGTGCTCGCTGGAGCCCTGAATTGATCCGGATTTTTTTCGTACAAGGTTTTGCCACTATTCGCGTCCACCACAATCACTGAAGCTGCGCTGGTCTTTGGTATTCCCTCGGGAGTGAACTCTGTCGGCGCGGGGATTGTTTCCGCTGTTTCCTTCGACTTGGCGCGCGCCCGGTGTGAGTGGGTATGAGTCGATTTCGAACTCTTTGCTTTGCGAGTCGGAGTCGGTTCGGCATCAGCGTCCTGTTCATCGTCGGAGCGATTAGCTTTAGCGATTTTATCTTTCCCAGTAACCGCCTTCGCTTTGCGGACGGAACCCGAGACCCCACTCGGTCGTACGGCTTCGGAGGAGTCAGCGGCGTCCTGGCTCCATGCGGTTGGAACTGATGCCAGGATGAGAACGCAAAGGAACCAGAGCCAGTGGCGCGACGATTTCATGGGTCGGAAATTAGCGACAAAACTTCTAACGGCGCAAGTCCCGGGTGCAAATGCCAATCTTCTGGCTAGGATTTCCGTCCGCGCTCGATCAGTTCGATCTCGTAGCCTTCTGGCGCGTCGATGAATGCGATTTTACTGGTGCCGGTTGAATGCGGCCCATCGGATAGCGGATGACCTTTTGCTGCTGCCTCTTTCGCGAACTTCTCAAGATCGTCCACTTCAAATGCGAGATGCGTAAGGTCTGGGCCGACCACGATCGGCCCGCTCTCGTCAAATTTACAAATCTCAATCTCCTCGTCGCTATGGGGAGCCTTTAAGAACACGAGCTGTGATCCGCGACCGGAAGTGTGACGGCGAAGCTCCTTGAGTCCCAGCACATCCTTGTAGAAAGAAACCGTTTTCTCCAGATCCTGTACGCGATATCGCGTGTGCAGCAGTTTCTTGACCATGGCTCACCTTATTCCTGCGCGATGCGGATTCAAACTCTCGCTCTGGACAAAGCCGTTAAAACGGCTTGATTGCGCGTGCTGCGGAGCACCGAGCTTAAGCCCGGCGTTAATGAGAGTCGACCAACTCGGTTGCCCTAGC
Organism: Verrucomicrobiota bacterium; assembly: GCA_003218915.1. GTDB lineage: Bacteria > Verrucomicrobiota > Verrucomicrobiia > Chthoniobacterales > UBA10450 > Udaeobacter. The sequence goes on along the minus strand of QHPC01000243.1, from coordinate 1,020 downwards.
GGGATTCCTCGACTTCGCGTTCGGCTTCGCTCGAAATGACAGAAATGCAGTTATGAAAAAAATCGGAATTCTTTTTGGCCAGGAACACAGTTTTCCGCCCGCGTTTGTGGAGCGGGTGAATCAAAAAACCGGCGGCAAAGACATCGTCGCGGAATTCGTCAAGATCGACAAGGTGATCCAAGGGGAGCCATGCGGCTACGATGTGGTGATCGATCGGATCTCGCAGGACGTCCCGTTCTATCGGGCCTGGCTCAAGAACGCCGCGCTCACGGGCACGGCAGTCGTGAATAATCCGTTCTGGTGGAGCGCGGACGAAAAGTTTTTCAACAACGCCCTTGCGACAAAAATTGGCGTTGCTGTTCCGCGTACTGTATTGCTTCCGTCGAACCAGCCGCCGACGGACACGAACGATAAATCGTTTCGCAATCTGGGTTACCCGCTCGATTGGGAAGGAATTTTCAGTTATGTCGGTTGGCCGGCATTTTTTAAACCGTTCGCAGGCGGCGGTTGGAAGAATGTCTATCGCTTGCATAACCCGGAAGAATTCTATCGCGCCTACAGCGAGACTGGCCAGCTGGTGATGATGTTGCAGGAGGAAGTGAAATTCGACATGTACTTCCGCTGCTATTCAATCGATCAACGGCACGTGCGGATTATGCCGTACGAGCCGCGGCATCCTTATCATTTGCGCTATCAAACCGAATGGCAGGCGCCGAAAGATATTCTCGAAAGAGTCGAGAAGGATGGGCTGACGCTGAACCAGTTTCTTGGTTACGACTTGAACACGGTCGAGTTTGCAATTCGCGACGGCGTACCGGTCGCGATTGATTTTTGCAATCCCGCACCAGATGCGGAAGCGGCCAACGTCGGTCAGGCAAACTTCGAATGGGTGGTCGAAGCGGTCTCCGAAATGGCGATCCGTAAGGCACGCGAGCACCAACCCGGGCGTGATAATTTGAGCTGGGGCAAATTCATGCAAGGGGCCGTGACACGACGCGCGCTGGGCGAGCTCGCGTAAGA
>QHPC01000287.1 GCA_003218915.1 Verrucomicrobiota bacterium | reverse complement strand
AAGGGGCGAATTACTTATCGCCAAAAATGATAACGCGGTGGCCCCCGCTGTTGTCCATTTCGCAGATTATGAAAGTACGACCATCAGTAAAAAGACTTTGTGCGAGTTGCAGGATCGTGAAGCGCAAGAATGTCGTGCGCGTGATCTGCAAGAACCCGCGCCACAAACAAAGGCAAGGGTGATCCGTGGAACGTGATTAGTGATTGGTTATGCCAAGATTACTCGGAGTTGAAATTCCAGCAGACAAGCGCATCGAGGCGTCGCTGACTTATATCTACGGAATCGGCTTTAGCATAGCGAGGCGCATTCTCGAGCAGACTAACATTGACCCAAACCTTCGCGCGAAAAACCTTACCCCGCAGCAGTTGAACGAAATCATTCACGCAATCACGAATAACAAGATCAAAATTGAAGGCGATTTGCGCCGCGACGTGCAAAGTAACTTGAAACGTTTGCAGGGTATCAATTGTTATCGCGGCATCCGTCACCGGAAGGGCTTGCCTGTGCGCGGCCAACGCACTTCAACAAACGCCCGAACACGCAAGGGACCTCGTAAGACCGTGGGCGTGGTGCGTAACCCTGAGGCAAAGGCAGGCAAAGTTTAAATAACCGTCAGAGTTATGGCTGAGCCAGAGAATCCAACTAATCCAATTCCGGAAGAATCGAAAAAGGAGCCGAAAGCGACGGCGCCTGCGGCGGAGCCACAGCAAGGCGATAAGGCGCCAGCTCCAAAGGCTGAAGCACCCGCGAAAGCTCCCGGGACCAAAAAACCTGCAAGGCAAAAAAAGGAACAACCAGCTGCTGCCGCAGGAGCTTCGGAAAACCTTTCGCTTTCAGCCGACGACGTCGAGAAACCGAAAGTCGTCAAGGCCAAAGGCAGCAAGAACGTTTATTCAGGGATCGCCCATGTGCTTTCGACCTTTAACAACACAATCGTGACGATCACTGACATGAAAGGGGACGTGATTGGATGGTCCAGCGCTGGAAAAGTGGGCTTCAAAGGTTCGCGCAAGAGCACGGCTTACGCGGCGCAGATGGTTGCGCAGGACGCTTCTCGCCAGGCCATGGGCCACGGGCTGAAAGAAGTGGAAGTTTTGGTAAGAGGGCCGGGAGCCGGACGTGAATCCGCCGTGAGAGCGCTGCAGGCAATCGGACTCGATCTCACTGTGATTCGCGACGTTACGCCTGTGCCGCACAACGGCTGTCGTCCGCCAAAACAACGCCGGGTCTGATGCCCTCAACTCTCAACTCTCTGCAATGGCCAGATACACAGGACCGAAAACCAAAGTAAGCAGGCGTTACGGTGTGCCGATTTTCGGTTCCTCCAAGGCATTGGAGCGAAAAAATTATCCGCCCGGCATGCATGGACCGAGAGGTTCCCGGCGCAAACAATCGGAGTACGCGATTGCGCTCGGCGAAAAACAGAAGCTGCGCTATCAATATGGGCTTCTCGAGCGGCAATTTCGGAGGATTTTCGAGAAGGCGCTGCAGAAGCGCGGTGTGACAGGTGAAACACTTCTTCAACTGTTGGAGACGCGTATCGATAATGTCGTTTACCGCCTTGGCCTTGCTAACACCCGCAGCGCTGCTCGCCAGCTGGTGTCACACGGCCATGTGCTCGTGAACGGACGCAGCGTGAACGTTGCTTCCTACAACGTGAAGGCGGGCGACGAGATCACGATCAAAGACAAACCGAAATCGCGTCAGCTGGTGCTGCGGAATCTTGATCTAACACAAATTGTTCCCGTGCCCGACTGGCTCACGGTCGATCGCGACGCGCTCAGCGGCAAGGTCGCCCGAATCCCATCGCGAGAAGAAATGCAGCCGATCGTGAACGAGCAGCTCATCGTCGAGCTCTATTCGCGATAAAAGCACCCACGTTTGCATTCCTTCTATCCTGAGTGCTTCTTGGGATTAAGGCCGATATAGGCGAAACGAACTTCCTCGAATTCTAGTTAGCCTGCATCGCACTATGCCAGCTTCGTCAATAATTGCGATAGTTGCATTGGTTATCTCGGTCACGAGTTTGAGTTTGTCTGCCTATGTCGCCTTTCGAGACCGAGGACGCTTGCGCACCAAAAGCACATTTTATCCGGCTCACGATGGCCGGTCGCCTCTGATCCGAATTGAGGCTATCAACGTTGGTGTCCCATCATATTGACGCTTTTGGGAGGTTATTACGAAGATGGCCACTGGCGCGGCACATACATAGGACACCACGACAAAGGCGTTCGCCTCGGAGAGAACGAGAAGTTTAGTGAGGATATTGATGATTTACACCACATGCTTTTTGACCACGAGAAGGGCGTCACAGTGTCCGACTTTTGGTTCGAGGACACGCTTGGACACCGATACCGGGTCAAGGAAGCGAGGAAGCATCTTGAGCAGTTTTTCAAACGAGATGCAGCCTGACACCGCGCCGAAGTCAACGGCCACTGCCCTTTCAGTTTTCGGTTGGGTTATGAAATTTGAAAGTCCAGATTGCAGCCGTGAGCCAGCCGCCCGTGGCCGTGGCTCAGTTTTGGATCGTCAGATAGAAACGCTCGCTCGCAGGGTCCCGGCGATACCGTTGTAAAGAAATTTGTCGCACTGTCGAGCACTGCGGGTTTATAAGAGCGGGAAGAGATCCAGCCGATCGTGAACGAACAGCTCATCGTCGAGCTGTATTCGCGCTGATCTGTAGCGGCGCACGATGAGCGTCGACTAGAATCGCGCGACATGGGATGGACGCTTACAGACCGCCACTACAGTTGGTTTCTAAATATTCCAGCGCCTTATCAAAACTTTTGCGCTGGAGGTAATGCGCCAGTCGGGGATCGACTGGCCGTGGAAGCGCCTCTTGGAATGTCTCGATCTTCTCTGAGACTGCTTTCAATCGCGCAATGTGGTTTGCTTGGTCGCAACGGCTCTCTTCGTCGTGAATGATCGCGAGGCGTTCTCGTAGCGCGTTCGCGAGATCGACAATCACCTTTTCCATCGGACTAACCACGAATGAACACGAATTCACACGAATAATTAAGGGAATTCTTCTTCTGAATTAGTGTTTATTAGTGTTGATTCGTGGTTAAATGCTGTCCGCTCAGCGCGGGCCTGTTTCGGAGAGCAGCTGTCGCTTCGCTTCGAGCCAATCGGACTCCGCGTCGCCTGGCAAACCAAATCTGCGCCGGCGTTCGGAGATGAAATAAGCGCGG
>QHPC01000286.1 GCA_003218915.1 Verrucomicrobiota bacterium | reverse complement strand
TCCGCGAGCGCGCGCTGGGCTGCCTCGTGATCAGCATTGGCAATCTTACCGTCGGCGGGACGGGTAAGACGCCGATTGTTGAGAAGTTTGCCCGCGCATTGCAGGCGGGGGGACGGCGCGTGGCAATCCTCAGCCGCGGTTACAAAAGCATCCCCCTCAGACGAGATTGGCGCAGGTGGTTCGGCCGAGATTCCGAGCCTCCGCGGATCGTCTCCGATGGAAAATCCCTGCTGCTCGATTCAGCGACGGCCGGAGACGAGCCGTACATGCTCGCCCACAACTTGAAGAATGTAATCGTGCTGGTGGACAAAGACCGGGTGAAAAGTGGCCGGTTTGCCATCGACAAATGGCACGTCGATACACTGCTGCTCGACGACGGATTTCAATATCTCCATCTGAAGCATCGGCTGGACATGGTGCTGGTGGATCGGCAGGCATCTTTCGGAAACGAATTCCTCCTGCCCCGGGGGACGTTGCGCGAGAGACCGCGTAATCTGCGCCGCGCGAGCTACATCTTTATCACAAAGAACACCGGCGACCCCAATTTCGAGCTAATGCGACGGATTCGTCGTTACAATCGGACCGCCGAAGTCATCGAATGCGCGCACAAACCGCTTTATCTTCAGAATGTTTTCACAGGCGAACGACTGCCGCTCGAGATTTTGCGCGACACCTTCATCGGTTCGTTGTGCGCAATCGCTGCGCCGGAAAGCTTCGAAAATGCCCTCAGTAAACTCGGTGCGCACGTCGATCTCGCAAAGCGTTACATCGATCATCATTACTACACCGAGGCAGAACTGATCAGCTTTATCAATCGTTGCATCCGGCGCGACCTTGCGATGGTCGTGACCACCGAAAAAGACTCGGTGCGCATGCCACGTCTGTCGGAAACGGAACTGAAGGTGCCGATTTATTTCATGCGGGTGGAAATTGAGATCTTGAGCGGGCACGAGAGCTGGGAGCATTGCGTCACCCGCATCTGCAAACCCAAGCCAATCCTCCCGCCCGAGCGCTTTTTCTCCTGATGAGGGTTCACACAAAGACCACAAAGGTCGCTAACAGCAATGAGCAATTAGAAACTTTGCGTCCGTTGCGGACGTTGTGCGAGGTTTAGAATCGATGTCGGAAAAAGCGCAGCTCGTTGTCGAGGGGAAGAAGCTTTCGGTTTCGAATCTGGACAAGGTTCTTTATCCAAAAGCAGGTTTCACTAAAGGCCAGGTGATTGATTACTACATCCGTATCGCGCCGGTGCTCTTGCCACACTTAAAAGACCGACCGCTCACGATGAAGCGCTATCCCGACGGCGTGGAAGGCGAGTTTTTCTACGAAAAGAACTGTCCGTCGCATCGGCCGAAATGGGTGAAGACGGCAAAGGTCTGGAGCGAAGGCAATCAGCGGACCATGGACTACTGCCTTGCCAACGATCTGCTTACGCTCGTGTGGGCAGCAAACCTTGCCGACCTCGAGTTGCACACATCGCTCTCGCGCAAAAACAACATCGAACGCCCGACGATGATGGTGTTCGATCTCGACCCCGGCATCCCTGCCGACATCGTGCAATGCTGTCAGGTCGGGCTCTGGCTTCGCGCACTGCTGACGAAAATGAAGCTGAAAAGCTGGGCGAAAACCAGCGGGTCAAAAGGTTTGCAAGTGTATGTGCCGCTGAACAGCGCGGTGAGCTACGACGCCACGAAAGGCTTGTCGCGCTCTTTAGCGCAACATCTCGAGCACGAGCATCCCGACCTCGTCACATCGAACATGTCCAAGGCCATGCGGAAAGGCAAGGTGTTCGTCGATTGGAGCCAGAACGATGAACACAAAACCACCATCTGCGTTTACTCACTGCGAGCAAAAGACGAGCCGACCGTGTCCACTCCCGTTACTTGGAACGAAGTGGAGAATTGTTTGAAAAAGCAAAATGCCGATATTCTCAAATTTCGTTCCGACCAGGCTCTCGACCGCGTAGAAAGACTTGGCGATTTATTCGACCCAGTCGAAAAACTCAAACAAAAGCTGCCGAAGAAATGAGATGTATAATGTGATCGATGCCACAATGACCAAAGATGTATGAACAATCAGTTTTGGTTTGATGCGGTTGGATGGATTGGAGCGGCAGCTCTGCTTGTCGCTTATGCCATGGTATCCTCACGGAAATTGGAAGGGCACTCCCCTGCCTTTCAGCTCCTGAACATCGGCGGCAGTCTTCTTTTGGCCGCAAACACGATTTTCTACGGATCGTATCCGTCCACGTTTGTGAACCTCATCTGGGCAGCGATAGCGGTTTTCGCCATCGCCACGAGAAAGCGAGTTTCCTCTCGTTAGTAACCGATTCAACACCGCGGATTTTTGCATATGCGCAAGGTCAATCTCAAAGAGGTTCCCGATCAGGAGCGAAAGTCGCCAAAGGGAAGGTTTGGCCGGATTACGAAGAATATTTCGATCGCGCTTGGGCGGGAGCCGGAGTCGCTCGACCTTTCAAAGCGGCATCCGTTTGATGTCGCGCTTGTGCGGATTCCGAAGAGCAAATCGCTGTGCCCGTATCACGCGCATGCAGCTGAATCGGAGCTTTATCTGGTCGTTTCCGGCCGCGGAAGCGTGCGCGACAAGGATGGAATTACTGAAGTCAACCCCGGGGATGCGTTTTTGTTTCAACCCGGCGAGGCGCATCAGCTTACCAATGTGGGTGATGAGGATTTTGTTTATTACGTGATCGCTGATAATCCGCGCAGCGGCGGGACAACGGGTGATTCCTGTTACTATCCGGACAGCGGCAAATGGGCCGTGACGAAAGAAGGATCGGAAGAACTGATCGTGAAAGGAACTGAGACCGATTACTTCGATGGCGAGGAATAACTCTTACCGCACAGGAGGACGCAGAGAACAGGGAGAAGTGTTTAGGTTCTCCTCTGCGAACTCGGCGATCTCTGTGGTGAATTAAACAGTCGTGAAAAAGATCAACGTCAACGAAATTGTGGAAGAAGCATGGCAATCGCCGGGCGGAAAATACGCCGTGTCTTTCAAAGGAATTTCTGAAGCGCTGGGCCGGGAGCCCGCTTCGCTCGATTTATCCAAGCGGCATCCGTTCGACTTGGAATGGAACCGGATGTCACGAGGAAAATGGAATTTCCCTTACCACGCGCACTCAGCCCAGTGGGAATTGTATTTGGTGATTTCCGGAAAAGGCACTGTTCGGCACAAGG
>QHPC01000242.1 GCA_003218915.1 Verrucomicrobiota bacterium | reverse complement strand
GTCAAGTTCGCCTGAAACTTTTTATTGCCGCCGTCAAATGTCTTTTCCAAGGTGGCACTGAGGACAAGCGGAATACCTGAGAGGCGTTTGGCCACGCCAACGTCCACAGTGTGAGTCCAGCGGTCGCCATCTTCAAAGATCTTTGCTTTATATCTCATACCGATCGACCAATCGTACGGAAGGATGATAGTGCCAGGCAGAGATAACTCAAGATAGCGCTGCGGCGAAACATTATGCTTTTCGGCGATGGAATGGCTGTATTCGGCGGTCGGTGTAAGCGTGAGCCAATTCGTAACATCGCGCGCGACTGACCAAGACGAGTGCAGGCGCCACACGCTGTCACCAAGCGCTGGATTAGACGCAGTATCTGCATGTAACTCTATACCGCCGCCCGTACGCCAAGCATTGCTCAGGCGAAAAGCCGTGCCTGTCGCAACCTCGATATCGCCCAGACCGCCTGTGTCGGCGTGGCCCGATGCTTTGTCACTCCGGTCATAAACGAACGGCACCTTAAGCCGCACAGCCCAGTCTTGCTGGTCGCTAACGCGCGACCCCCTTAAACCTCCCAGTGTCCACGTGGCCTCTTCTGCACCGTGCTTGAATTGGTCCCACTCTGTGTCCAGCCACACGCTCGGCTGGATGATGGTCTGATCATTTAGTGCTTTCAGTTGGTCTGCCGCTGTCGACGCAGAATCGACGGATGACGGTTCCGCCGCCGGCAACACGCGCGCGCCAAGTAGGACGAGCGTAACAAGCAGGAACCGATCAAAAGCATCTGGCATCTTCATAGCCCACCGCCCCAGCGATACTGCCAGGCGATCCCACCGACCAGATGATGGTAATCCAACTCATCGGATGCCCGCGGCTGACTGTCGTAATTTCTTGGTCATTTGTAGCGCGGCGCGAGGTTGGCAGAAAACCAGTCGCGAACACAAGCCTCCGAGCACACTACGCCGTACCTTCCAGCCAATCAGTGGAACAAAGTAAGAGATACCGCCGTAGCCTTCGGCAATATCACTCATGTCAAAGTATTACTTGAGTAGGTTTTGAACTCTTATCACTGGGTTCCTTGTTTCCCTTTCCCAGGTGTCGCAGACGTTCTGGGAGAAGGTGACGAAGTGATGGTGGGAGCGGTAGCCCCAAGTTTCTTAACAAAGGCCAGGCAGTGCCGACGGAATAAATTTTCATTTTGTCGGCTATTGTTTTAAGCGCAGAAAGCACGATGCCTTCTTGTTTTGGGTTGGTGCTGACAGCAAATGCGAGACTAATCCCGTCCGACATGCGATACGACTTTAGTTTCACTGGAAGACGATCACTACCAACGCCGAGTATGGCCGCCAGCTCCGGGGCTATCGATTCTGCAGCGCCTTGAGACAGCACCCATTCTTCCGCTTTGGAAAGTTCGGTCTGGTCGGAATAATGAGCCGTTGGAGCAGGATTCTGAGCTAGCAAGGCGACGGGAATGAGCGCCAAAACTGCGAACAGTAATTTACTATGGTGCCAAACCCACGCGAGAAGCAGCGTCAAAACTGCATGCAACACAACTGCCGGCCACAAAAGCGCGAGCTTGCTCGTTTGCTCCCTCAATTTGTTAAGTTGACTTCAAAGGCCTGCGCTCCAAGGGAGGAGGCCAGGCCTTCGGTCTGACCGGCGAGATACATGGTCACACCGTTCCCGTTCGTCAGCTTGGCATGCATCTTCCCCTCGATCAGGGTGAGTCCGCGGCTGATGCCGTGGTAAGTTCCAGAGAAGTCGGACAGCCTATTTAGATTATAGACCTTGCCGGTGGCAGAGACCTTTTGAGCCCCCGAGCCGCCAACGCCGCCACCAGAGATAGTGAAATGGTGCCGGCCGCCGTGGTAATAGAGAGTACCTTTTCCGGCTTCAGCCTGAGCGTAATAAGCAGCCGACCACTCCCGAATCCTCACAGTCGCCGAAGGTGGTGTACTCGGAGCCTGAGTCATTGATGCGCAGCTGGCGATGAGGAGTAATGTGATACTCGCGAAAACGGAATTGATGAAGTTGGTTTTCATAGTTTCGAAGTTTTTGGTTGGTTGTATAAGGTTGGATTTTCTTACTGCTAAGTTACGAATTTTGTCAGGCCTACGAGGAAATGCCTATAGGACCTTAGGGCAATGCGGATGAATTAAGCGTGTCCCGCGATTCGGCTTGACTTGTTCTGAGTCATGGGCACGATCACGCCACCAAATCAGGAGAAACGAAAATATGAAAAACCGTATCTATCTTTTAACCGCCGCTCTGTGCTCCGCCACATTTGTATTGCTGGCATCAACGTCGAACGCTCAAAAGGCAGGCGGGATTTCAAAGGTTGAGGCGATATCGCAACAGCTTGACCTTACGCCGCAGCAAAAGCTCAAATTTCTACCCATTCTTCGCGAGGAAGCGCCGAAAGTGGAAGCGATCAAGAACAACAACTCGCTTTCGAAGATTCAGAAAGTTCAACAGATAAGAGCCATTCATCAGCAAACTGATCCTCAGGTGAAGGCGATTCTTTCGCAGGAACAGTACCAAAAGCTAAAGGCAATTCGTCAACAAACGATCCGGGAAGCCACCCAGACGTACGTCAGATAAATAGACATCCGTACCCGACGGAACACAGTCAGCTGGGTTCACCGAAGTAACAGATGGCCCCAGCCCGGTTTGCGCTAGTACAGCCCCGGCCCTCCCATTGGTCCAAATGCCCCGAAGCCTGCGCCCCAGCCGCCCCATACGCTCCACTGCATCGCCGCATCCTGGTACATCTCGGCCGTTTCCACATTCTCCTGGGCAAGTTTATTTGTCGTGCGCAGCTCCTGGTAATGGCGGTACTGCTTGGGTCCGCCGACATAGGCCTGGTTATGAGCAGGGTCTGGAAAAATGTAATACGTTTTCCCGTTTTTCTGGACCATGGTTACCTTGCCCGGCGGAAGGTTTTGTAGCTTTTGCTGCTGCGCAGGGGTCTTGGGAGTGATGACCTTGAAGCCGGAAGCCACCAGCATGCTTTCTCTGTTCTCAGTGTTGGTCTGTGTAGTGGCGCAGCCGAATAAAAGCGATGTGCAGGCGGCTGCGGCAGTGACGAATAAGATATGTCTCGATGATTTCATTGGTGATTGTTGATAATAAGGTTCTGAATGAATATCAAAAGGTAATTCCGGTAGTGATTTGCGGGCCGTGCATGGTTGTGTCGAAAAGAAGGCCGTCATTGTCGTAGTCAACCGCGAGCGCCCGATAGCCGATCTCAGTGAAGATGGAACGGGTCCAGTTGATACCGACTACGCCCTCGACCTCCCACATTAAGTCGGAAGCGACGCCGCCTCCGACCTCACCGCGCACAGCGGTGTAAAACGTTTTGTTAAAGTTATAACGGGCACGTAATCCAGCATAAGGATCGAACCAGTAATCGTCTCGTGATAAAGTTTGACTCAGTCTTTGGTTCAGGCGAACTGCGAGTTGATTCGCGATCCGTGCCTTTGCCGCATTAACTACTCTGTCGACAGCGGCCCGGCGGTCGAGGCCCCGCTCCACGAGCGCATCTACGCGTGCCCGCAGCTCGGCTTTTTTTAGCTCGATAAACTGCTCAACTCGTTGAGTAACCTCTTCACGTATGCGCCCGCCCAACGGACCGATCGGAATGTCTGGCCTGTTTTCGTGACGGTCTAGCGCGTTGCCTATCCGGTTGATAATATCTGCCTTGATGGTGCTCTTGAGTGCTTCAAGAAATTCGCTGTTCGAAATGTCCTGATCCAACCGGCTACGCAAATCGTCGGCGATGTTGTTGACGAATCGTACGCTCGCCTGTTGAATCGCGACCGGGTCGGAATGTAGTTCGAGTCGTTCGTATATATTCGTGTAATGTGTGCCCGCGGCGAGATCGAGCGACCAACGCGGCTGGTTGACGAGCCGCCAGCTCAATGCGCCGTCAACCAGGTATTCGTCCACTTGTTCGTGGACGTTGTTAATCAGCCCGTTTATCTGTGCGTCGTCGGAAAGACCTATGTAAATTAATTCGCCGTATATTCCGAATGGACCTTTTTGCGCTTCAGCTCGCATGGCGAAAATCATGTCGAGATGTTGCAGAATTTGGTCGAAGCCAACGTCGATATCTGCGTTGACGCCACGGATTCCGATCGTGCCGTCCAATCCCGCCAACCAACCAGGCGCCGCAATTGTAAATTGCCACGGCTCACTCTGAGTAATTGTGGGCGGTACGGTTTCCTTGGGCTGGAGCTCCATCGTGCCCGCCCGGAGACCGCCAGCGATTGCGAACACCGCGCCTGCGAAGGAAAATAGTTTTATTTTCATGAGCCGATCTTATGTTCGTCGGTTTTTAAATCCGAGAAAATTTAATGCTGGCTATAGGACTTTGGGGCTATAGCAGCAAAATCCTGACGATGACGACTTAAAAAAATCGGCCTCCCGATGAAAGGAGGCCGATCGACTTAACCAATAGGGAGATTGGTGATGTTAGTGGAAAAAGAACCGGACACCGGCGCCAACCAAATGTTGCCCCAGATCGCGACTCTGGTTCGTGTCGATCTGGGTACTTGTATAGTTGAGGTAGTGGTATTCGATAAACGCGCTGAAGTTCGGAGTGAAAAAGTAATCTGAGCCTGCGACGACCTGCCACGCCAAGTCCGCATGACTTCGCCCACCGCCAGTGTTGACAGGGACAGCCCCCGTTACAGGGTCTACGACCTCGACCCCCGCAGATTCGGCATAGTAAATGCCCACCCCGGCGCCGGCATACGGCTGGAATCTTTGGTTTCCAGGTGCGAATCGCAAAATGAAGTTCCCCATAAACGCGCCAGTGTTAATCAAAGAGAAATCAGCGCCACCTCAGAAGCCATTATAGAAGAAATCGCCTTCAACGGTTGGCCGAATCCAGCCCGAACCAAAGACGTAACCCAGTTTGATGCCGCCAAAGAAACCGACGTCATTTTTCGGGTCGACTTCGAGATTGGATCCGAAAAACGGTGAATTCGGATTATCATCCGTAAATGTTCGAGTCCCGCCGCGGTTTTGATAGACATTAGCCCCCATGTCGATCGCTCCGTAAAAACCGAGCCCGTAAAGAGGGGGTGGTGGCGGCGGCGCGACCTGCTTGTACGTTTCCGTTCCGGCCTGCAACGGAATGGTGAGAAGTCCAACCAAAAGTGCGGTTAAGGCGTATGATTTTTTCATAACAATAGGCGTGATAACTGATAAGTGCCGATTTGGCAATGATTACTTTCTTAAAGTTTCGTCTGATCTGGAGCCAGCATTCAGCGACGGCGGGAGGATTGTCTATAGGACTTTAGTCGTACGCCGAAACAAACGCATCATCTACAGCGGGCGCGGCACAAATGGGATTGGTGCCTGACGAGGGCGCACTCGTTAGGGGTTCCTCAGCGCCGGGTGGATCGTCAGCAAAAGTGGGTGCGCCGCACTCGACTGGATCGTCATTGAACCAGACATTGTCATTGGTCACAAAAGGATCTGGACTCAGAACATCGGATGTTTCTGTGCTTGCGCTGTCGAAAATCGCGTGCGCCCGAATCGGTTTTTTGGGGCGATAATCCCACTGCGGTGAGATTCGCGGTACGTTCTCCTCGATGGGAGCGGTTGGTGCTTCGTTGACCTCACTTTGCTTGAGCAAAATAGCTGCGGCTGCACCAAGACAGAGCAGGATGCCGGCAATGCCAAGCACGGCGATCGTTAACAACCACAACTTATTTCCAAGGAGGTAGGTTCCGCACACACCAGCAAAAAAAGCGATCGCGACAAACGAAATGATGCGTTTCGCACCCGGTTTCTGCGGTAGCAATTCGACCGGGCCGTACCTTGGGAACGAGATTTTCATGTCGCGGAAGCGAGCGCCAGGCGAATGGCGGTAAGCAATTCCTCATCGTCAAAAGGCTTGGCGAAAAAGGCCGAAGCCCCTGCGTTCAACGCGGTGGAACGCACCAGTGGATCATCATGTCCGGTAAAGATGATGACTCGCGTCGAAGGCGAAATCTGGCCAAGCCGCGATTGGACTTCCAGACCGCTCATCTGCGGCATACAAACATCCACCAAGGCAACCGTGGGGCGATGAAGCCGCACATAATCCAGGAACTCGTTACAATCGCTAAAGGTTTCCGCGTGCAGATCGGCTGATGACAGAAGCCGGCCCACACTCTTAAGCACAGAGGGATCGTCGTCCAACAGGCAAACACCAAAGGCACTTAATTTCTTCAATGCCCAAGACTACCGCCGCCGAGCATTGGAAAGCTATGGGACTTTGGTCTTAGAGACTTCGATCTTAGATTTTTCTTCCTGGGCAAGACACGCTCGCTGAACCAAACGCACCAGCTCAGCTACCGAAGCGACACCCAGCTTCTGCATCATGCGTCCACGATGGACCTTCACGGTCTTCTCCGCTGTGCCCAACTCGCCGGCGATCTGCTTGTTCAACATGCCGGTAATCACCAGCTCCATAACTTCGAATTCGCGGGGCGTCAGCAAATCAAGTAGATGCCGAGCCTCATTTCTTTCAGTACTGCATCGTCGCTGCTCGGCAGATCGAGCCAGCGCCTTCTGAACGCACTGCAGCAGCTCGTCAGCGCGAAATGGCTTCCGCAGAAAGTCGACCGCGCCAGCTTTCATCGCCTGCGCGCACATTGGAATGTTGCCATGACCAGTAATAAAGACCAGCTGTTCCTCGCGATGCTGTTGGAGGAGTGTTTCCTGAAAATCCATTCCGTTTAGAACCGGCATCTGCACATCTACGATGACACACGACGGTCCGCTGTGCGGTGGGCGCGCAAGAAAATCGGCTGCCGATTCAAACATCTCCTGCTTATAACCCGCGGAGCGAAGCAATCGGGCCAGACCCTTCCGCACCGAGGAATCATCGTCGATCGCGAAGACCACGCTGTTTGGAGGGACCATCATGGATGTGCCGAGGCCGCGCCTACGGAAGTTACAGGGAGATTAAACTGGAACCGCGCACCGCCGCCATCCGCATTTTCGGCCGCGATTGTGCCGCCGTGTGATTCAACAATTGAACGCACGATTCCCAGGCCCATTCCTAACCCTTCCCTCTTCGTAGTGAAGAACTGATCGAAGAGTCGCTCGCGCGCTTCCTCGGGAATACCAACACCGTAATCGCGCACGCTGATACGAATTGTACCGTCACCGCTGCGCTCAGTAGCAATTGCGACCTTGCGGCTGCGAACTGACGTGTCGCGCATCGCATCGAAGGCATTGATCACGAGATTAAGCAGGACTTGCTGCAGTTGAACTGGATCGCCTTCAACCGCCGGTAACCCTGGGTCCAGGAAAGTACCCAACTCGCAGGAGTGTAGCATCGCATTCGGTTTTACCATCTGTACCACCTTCATTATAAGATCATTCAGATTCACCCGTTCCCGGGCAGGGGCGCGTTTCCTAACCATGCTCTGGATGCCGCGAATTACGTCGCCGGCGCGGCGTCCATCCGCGTTGATATCAGCAAGCAGTTCGCGCAACTCGGTAAGATCAACATCGCCGCGATCAATAAAGCGCTGTCCAGCCGCAGCATTGCTTACGATTCCCGAGAGTGGCTGATTCAGTTCATGCGCAATGGACGCCGCTAATTCACCCATCGCGGCCACTCGGCTGAGATGGCCGAGCTCCTCACGGTGCCGCAGAGCTTCAGCCTCAGCCAGTTTGCGAGCAGTAATGTCCACGACAGTAGTCAAAACAACAATGCCATCGGGGGTTTGAATTGGGTTCAGTCCGATCTCAACTGGAAATTCACTGCCGTCCTTTCGTCGAGCGAATAATTCCCGGCCCGCGCCCATCGCCCGAGTCGTTGGCGCAGCGAGGAACTTCGCACGATGAGCCGGGTGCTGGACGGCGAATCGCTCTGGCACCAGGACGTCCACAGATTTTCCGACAAGCTCTTCGCGCTGATAACCGAAAAGCTCTTCGACCTGAGAGTTCACTAACATGATGTGGCCTTGATCGTTTACCAAGACGATACCGCTGAGTGAAGATTCCGTCGCCAAACGAAACAGATCATCCGCATCTTTTTGCGCAGTCACGTCCATTGAAACTCCCCGGAACCGCATATTTTTGCCGTCTGGCGTCTTGATGCAGCGTCCACGCGCTACCGCCCAACTCACACGACCGTCAGGAAGCATGACTCGAAACTCGGAGGCGAAATCTCCACCGTTGTTGATCGAAGCTTTAAGCGCTTTTCGCACTGCCTCGCGATCATCGATATGTAATCGCCCGATGAAGCTTTCCATTGTTCCCTTTTCGGAAACCGGCGGGCCAGGAATTTGACGATGCGTTCCCGTTGTCCAAACCTCATCTGTGCTTAAGTCCCACTCCCACACTGCAACCTTGGCGGCTTCTGCCGCGAGACTCATTCGCTCCTCGCTCTCTCGCAAGGCCCGCTCCTTACTTATTAATTCGGTGACGTCCACACACGAACCAATGTAGCCGGTGAAATTTCCTTGCGCGTCAAAGCGTGCCACGCCTTGATCTGAGATCCAACGATACTCGCCATCATAACGCCTCAGCCGGTATTGCATCACAAACGGTTTCCGCGCGTCGAAGGACTCCGTGTAAACGTCGAGACATTTTTGCAGATCATCCGGGTGTACCCCTTCGGCCCAGCCGTTACCTATTTCCTGCTCCAAGCTACGGCCGGTAAACTCCAACCAGGGCTTGTTGAAGAAAGTGCAGAGCTTATCCACGCCCGACATCCAGATAAGGACCGGCGCGGCATCTGCCACGATCCGGAAACGCTCTTCGCTTTCCCGCAATCCCGCTTCGCTGATTTCTAATCGGCGCGCAAGCGTTGCCGCGTGAAGCACATCGTAGCTCAGCTCCCAGGCCATCGCCGCGACAAGGCCTTGAAAGAACAAGCTTGCCGTCAGCGGCATGGAGATGATCCCCCACGTTATTGTTATTCCTTGCACAGTCCCCGCCACAGTGAACAACACAATGCTGCCGCCCACGATCAGGGCCTTCCGCCGCTCGCCGCGTCGCCACGCCGCAATGGTGGCATCCGTAACAAAGATCACCAGCAACAGCAAGCTCAACTGGGCAACCAGCATCCAGGGATTTGGGACGCCCGTCGGGGCCGAAACGGATTCTCCCAGGAACGACACATGCCGAAGCGCTGTCATCTGCCGATAATTTATGTTCGGCGAGAGAGTGAAATTAAGGATTAGCGACAGCGTCCGCAATCCAACGACTGCCCACGCAAGCCATAATCGCCCGGCCTTCAAGTAGAGTCGCACGAAAATGACGAGCGATACCGTAATGACCCAAACCGGGACATGAACCCAGCGTACCGCGATACCGAATTGCTCTGGTGTTTCTGCTCGCATCATGGCGAACTCGATCGCGGCAAAAGCTGCCACTGCAATTGCCGTTACTGAAAAGACAAGATTGGCTCGCGCCGTTCGGTCCTTCCACCAAACGACGATGTGGATTACGGCCAACGTCAGACACGCTCCCGCTCCCATGGACCAGACGATGGTGACCCAGTTCATCGATCAGCAGTCCAAGTAACTGTAAACTCGGCGGCAAGATTGCCCGTTAGGCGACGCTTCCGGAGAACTCGCGACGCCTGCGATCAGAAAGGTGTAGAATCTTGAGAAGACGGCTTGCCACGGCACCTGAATTTATACACTGCCAACGGAATAAGGAAAAGACTTATCTTTCAGTAGCGCAACCTTGTAACAGGACCGTAACAATCGGGTCCACCACGACGGTCGTGGTTACGTTTCTACATCGGCGGAACGGCTTTGAGGTAACGTTCCGCGAACGGGTCACTGATTCGACAGTTTCTTATTTCTCGCTTTTGCTTAGAGCATCGCGAACTGCGGCGATGAATTTCTCGTCGTCAAACGGTTTCATGAAGAACGCGACCGGCCCGATGGCCATTGCGGTGGCGCGCGCGGCCAAGTCTTCTCGCGCGGTAATGACAATTACACGAGTTTTCGGGGAAATAGCGCAAAGACGGGCAAGCACTTCCAGACCAGTCACCTGATCCATCCAGATGTCGGTCACCACCACGGGCACGTGGTGAGCGCTGGCGTGAGTTAGAAAGTCTTCTGCTTTGTTAAACGCGCGAACCTTGAATCCCTCGGACGCCAGTAGGTAATGGATCGATTTGAGGACGGAGAGATCGTCGTCCACGACACAGACTTCTTTCCCTTCCATCTCGCTCGGATTAGCCATAATTTGAATCGTCAACTGATGCTAAGAATGGACAGAATTAAAGGCTTAGCCGAATGAGCAAAATGGATGAGTGCTTCGGGTTCGAATAAGGCGATCGAAGATATCTCTCCGAATTGTGACTTTCCACAGCTTACCAGATCCGCACCACGCTCGGCTTGACTCGTCCCGCCTCTCCCCTTGGGCAAGGGGAGAGGACGAAGGTGAGGGGTCTGAAACTGCACCTGCTCGGACGCGCCGTACAAACCCTCACCCTCCCCCTCTCCCTGGCGAGGGAGAGGCGACCGATTAATGCGCAAGGCATCCAACCGGCCCAAACACCCCAACTGACAGTCGATGAAGACTACCTCGCTCATGCAGCGGCGATCGTTTGCGTTTGTCCACGCACGGCGGGCAGGCGAACAGTCATGCGCGCGCCGCGGTCGGGAGCGTTTTCCGCCACGATCGTTCCGCCATGAGCTTCGATAATCGACCGAACAATGGTCAATCCCATCCCCATTCCCTTTTGTTTGGTCGAAAAGAAATGATCGAAGACTTTGTCGGGCTGATCCTTCGGTAACCCCGTTCCAAAATCGCGCACGCTCACTTCGGCGACATCGTCCTTGTCCGAGCGGGTACTAATCATGATGCGGCGTTCGACCGGCGGCAGGCTTTCCATGGCGTCGAGCGCATTAATAATGAGGTTGAGCAAAACCTGTTGGATCTGAACGAGAGTGGCGCTGACTCGAGGAAGCTGCGGATCCAACTCGGTGGTAACAACGCTTTCACGAGTTAACACGTCCGAGCTAACGAGTCGCACGGTATCTGTGATAACCGCATTGAGGTCCAACAGAGTATGCGCGCTTGCCTCCTTGCGCACCAAACTCCGAATCCCGCGGATCACTTCCCCGGCGCGTTGGCTGTCAGCCACCATGTCCTGTAACAGTTGCCGCAGCAGTGCCGGATCGATATTTCCGCGCTCGAGAAAACGACGCGCAGCGGAGGCGTTGTTCGCGATCGCAGTGAGCGGTTGATTGAGCTCATGGGCGAATGATGCGGTCATTTCTCCCATCAGAGAAACCCGGTTCCGATGAGCCATTTCTTCGCGTTGATGTTGCAATTGAAGATCGGCCTGTTTTTGCGCGCTAACATCCAGAGTCACGCCAATGGTTTCCAAAAGGTTCCCTTCCTCATCCTTCAAACAGCGCCCGCGCATAATTACCCAACGCGTTTTTCCATACGGCAAACGAAGACGGTGCTCGCTTTCGAATGTCCCGGAAAGAGCACACGCACGATCATAAGCCGATTTGACATCCGCTCGCTCGTCCGGATGGACACGGGAAAGAAGTAGATCACACGTTAGCGGCAGGTTCGAATCGAAGCCGTAGATCAGCCGGCCTTTTTCACTCATCCACGCGGTATTTTGTTCCGGATATAGAATCCAAAAGGCAAGATCGGCGGACTCGGCGGCTAGATTGATGCGGGCCTCACGCTCGCGCAAAATCTCCTGCTGTCGTTGGCGCTCGATGGCAATCCCGGCAATATGCGTGGCGATTTGGGTCAACCTAGTCTCTTCTGGCAACGGTCCGCGATTTTCCTCGCGGTACATCGCAAACGAACCCAACACATCACCTTGCGCGGAGAGAATCGGTGTCGACCAGCAGGCGCAAAGTCCGCAAATCTTTGCCAACTCTCGATAATCGGTCCAAAGCGGATCTGTCATCACATCGGTCACAACGACGGGTCGCCGGGTGAACATGGCAGTGCCACAGGAACCATTGCGCGGCCCGATCGGAGCGCCGTCCACCGCTTTAACATAAGCTGCTGGGAGATTCGGCGCCGCGCCGTGACGGACATGTTTGCCGTCGCGGTTCAAGAGAAGAATGGAACAACGCAGTCCTTCCGCCTGGCCTTCCATGAGAAGAACAAGATTGGTTAGAACATCCGCCAGCGGCGCATCGGCGGCGATCATCTCGAGCACACGGCTTTGCCCCGTGCGGAAAAATTCTTCCTCTTTGAGTTCAGTGATATCGCGACAAACGATCACACCACCTAACACATCGCCGTTAGAACCACGCAGAGGGCGACCGGTGATTTCCGTCCAGAGCCCGTGTGGCGCCTTTTCATGTCGGACAAACATCTCGATGTTGTCGACCTTCTCCCCCCGGGTCGAGCGCGTCATAGGCAATTGGTCGTGCGGAAACGGAGTGACCTTATCCGGGAGATAGAGTCCGTAGCGATGCGACCATTCTGTGGACGGCATTTGCATTGCGCCTTTTCCGAACATGCGTTCCGCCGCAGGATTAAAGACGAGAAAGTTGTTGTCTTTGTCAGCCACGATGACGGCATCGCCCATGTTCTTCAAAATGGAGCGTAGGATTTCGTTGATGCGCGAGAGTTCCGCCGTGTGGTCGGTTATTCTTTGTTCCAATTCGTCCCGACTTGCGCGCAGCGCCTTTTCCAACTCCCTTTGCTCGGTAATATCGGTGTTAGTCCCAAACCAACGAACAACTCGTCCTTCTTCATCGGTGATCGGAAGCGCGCGGGAAAGGAACCATCGATACTCGCCGGTCTTGCTTCGAAGCGGAAACGTATCTTCCCAGGGTTGGCCAGTGGCGAAGGCCACCTTGATGCGTTCCACGACGCGCGCTACTTCATCGGGATGGTGCACCTTCTGCCAGCCCCACCCTTGCATTTCCTCGAGCGTCGTACCCGTATAATCGTACCAGCGGACGTTATACCAAAAAATACTACCCTCCCCATCTGCCATCCAGGCGAGCTGTGAAATGGAGTTTGCCAGAGTCAAGAATTGCTGCTCCCGCGCCTCCGCCTCCGCGCGGGTCGCGCGCTTGAGCAAATCCAATTGCCCGGCGACGGCTGTGATTACTTTTAACAATCGCTCACTCTGTTCGCGCGATTCGCGCATGAAAAACTCGAGAACAGCAATGACTTTGCCGTGCGATAAAATGGGAATTCCCACACCTGTTTTCAAACCAGCCGTCCGCGCCGCAGGCGATCGCGGAAAGTTAGAGGCATTAGTGACGTCCTCAATCCAGGCCGGCTGTTCCGATTTCCATACGCGTCCGGGAAGTCCAAGGCCCGATTTGAAGTGAGACTCTTCAGAGAGAGCCCTGAAGGGTTTCAGTTCACCATCGCCACAATACCACCCTGCAACCAAATCAAGAACACCGGTATCTGGGTTTGGCACCCACGCCTGGCCCAGCACCCAGCCTGTCTTTTCGCAAACTTCGCGAAGCACAATTTCCAATGTAGACGTCAGGTCGCTAGCCGCTGAGACCTCCATCGTGATCGTCTGGAGAAGGCGCAGCTGCTCCTCACTTTGCTCGTAGTCTTTCTCTATAAAAGCGGGCTTCATTATTAGTTACCGATAGGACTAATGATCAGTAATTCAACTGGCACGCAAAGCCATTTTGCGGCCGCCTCACGGTCTTCGAAGATGCGGACTTCGATCGATGAATGCCGCGTTAGAAGCTCGTGCATCTTGCTGTAATGAGCGAGCGCGATGCTCGGAACGAGAATTGCAGATTTTACCGGTGAACGTCCGGCGTAAGACAGACGCCGAAAAAGAGAGAAGTCAAAAACATATCTGAAGTTTAGATCAATCGCTTCGAGAGCCTGACTATCGGTAAAACGATTGAACGGTTCGTCTGAGGTTGCTTCCAAGTCTCCAATTAACTCCCTAATGTGTTTGAGTGCTGCTTCGTTCAACACTCCGCGTGGTCTCCAGACCAGAAGACGAACGTTGTCATGAAACTGGACGTCGGCAGGAGGGAGTTTCATGGCTTATTTTAGCGGTCCCGGGGCAACTCGATCCTTTACCAACTCGCCGCGCGCCTCAAGTTCCTGACGCAGATGCGGGGAGACCTGGCCGGAGAGAGCGATTAGGACTTTCTTGTTTCTCGGCGGTTTGGCCGCGAACTTTTCGACTTCGTCACTGACGTGCGCAGCGCCCGGGGTCCACGCCGCGTAATCCCATTGCAAAGCGACGATGGTCGTTCCGTCTTTTGCGACGCAGATCGGAAATTCTCCCAGTAACTCAATACGGGCGAGCGGAATTTCGTCCTTGTTCAGTTTGCTCATCAGCGCGGCAGTTTGCACACAAAAGATTGCGTCGGTCTCAGAGGAGCTGGGTTCGCCAGCCAGCCGTACGAAAGCCCGACGATTAGCTACTCCCTTCATTGATCTTAAATTCAGAACAAACGCAGTCTGTGCTGATGGAGAAAAAGCGTTGTTGTTTAAAAACCTCTCGGCTTCGCTTTCGGTTGCGCCAAGGTCAAGAAGCGCTTTCCGATTCATGATCCTAAGATCGGTCGGCGATTTTTCCTTCAGCACGTCGTTGAAGTCGCCTGACACTTCCGTCACTGTCAAAGCTGTTCCAGCAGCACCGCTGACCGGCAGCGTTGCCAGAGTGAAAGCGGCGCCACCCGTAAAGGAAGCCCATGCGATCTGATCCAGTTCGTGTTGTAACACCGTGTTAGTACTGTATGGGTCGACACCGAGACTTATGGCGACCTTTCGCTTTGCATCGGAGAAACCTATGACTTGTTGCAACTGGGTGCCTTCGGGGTCATTCGCTTGGTGCTTTTCGCCGATGCCTTTAGCGTTTTCACCGATCCGACCCATGAACTTCATAACTCCCTTTGGCACATTCGTGATGGTACGCACAGGATCGTTAGCTATGGCTTTGGCCGCCGCCATGGGACTTTTGGCCGCTGTCCTGAGTGCTTCCTTGAACTCGTCCGTGCGCGATACTTCTTTCAGTCGCGCGATGGCATTGATCTCATTGATTCGCCTGAGGAGCATTTCGTTTCCGTCTGCTTCGAACACGCCAAAGTCAGAATCAATCGTGAAGTGGTTCGCGCCTGAATATGTTGGCACTTCTTCGCGGACCTTGTGATGTGGCCCCGTAAGAATATCCGGTTGCAGGATGTCGCTCGCGTTTAGCACGGGCAGTTCCTCAAACGCGACCTCCGCTCGAGGGATTGCGCTTGGTTGAGGTGTTTGCGCAATGACCGGGAACGCCAACCCAAGCGTAACCGTCAGAAAAAGAATCGTCGTTGGCTTTATTTTCATTCGTCGTTCCATTTAATCCGGATTTCTTAACGCACCGATATCTCGATCACGCCAAACATCGGCGATAAAAAGCACAGATTACACTGGCCACAGTTGTCTGCCCAAGCCACATTTGTTTCATTGGCTGGCGAAGCATATTTAATTGGAATAAACTGAGTCCCATGCCATTTGAAAAATTCGACCTTGAGAACCTCGACAAGGAACGCCGCAAAGCCATCGCCAAATCCATTCGTACAGTCAGCGTCGAGGAGTTAAAGGCGATCGGAGAAGAAGTGTTCAAATACGCTGACGATCCGTGGCGGGAGGCCTTCTTCCGATTCATTGCGGAGAACCCCGGTTGCACATTTCATCACGCTATCACGAGCGACGGCGTCAACATTGTCTACTGCCGTGACAAAGACAAAGGGATGTGGTTCCTGCCTGGAAGCGGACTCGGTCCATTGCAGACGACAGGGCGGCAGATCATGAAGGAAATGATCGCGGGAGGCCGTTGAGCTCACTCCCCTGCCGCACGGCGATTCATGTTGAGCGGCACCTATTCGACGCACCAGTTTCGCGCCTGCTCCAGTTCGTTAGGCGGAAAAAACTTCACTGGCGCGCGACGGACTCCCGCTCCGGCAAAAGCCAGCGCAAGAGCCTCCCAACGTGGCTCAGCGACGATGGCGATCTTGGAAATCTTACCGCCGTGCGAGATCAAAAAGTCGAGATCATTCCAATCCGCGCCGCGCTCCCAGCCCTCAAAGTTTTCGAGAATGACGAGCAAGCGAGGTTTCGATCCCATGTTAATCTTGCGGGCGAGGGCGTTTTGCTCTGCGCCAAATTCGGATCGTTTCAAAATGCCGCTGATGCGTAACACACAGATGTCGTTAGGCTGATATTGGATTTGAACTGGCATGATCGCGTATTTCTATCTGGTTGGGTTTAGCTGAAACAAGATTTTACGCAGCGAGCTCATGCAGCATCCTCACAACGGCAGCGTTGCCGTCCGCACTACGGCGAAGAGAAAGACCGCTGTGGCAAAAGCAAACGCGACCATTCGCACTCTACGCT
>QHPC01000241.1 GCA_003218915.1 Verrucomicrobiota bacterium | reverse complement strand
ATCTGGAAAAATTCTTCGATCGCCTCGTGCCGGAGGATGTGGATTACTTTACGCACAGTTCCGAAGGCAGCGACGACATGCCATCACACATCCGCATGGTCCTGACGCGCACCAGCGAGACGGTGCCGATTGTCGATGGAAAAATGCAGCTCGGAACCTGGCAGGGTATTTTCCTGTTCGAACACCGCCGCGCGCCCCATCGGCGAAGGATCTCGCTTACGATCATTGGCGAATAGCGCGCCGAATCGAAGTGCGTTGCGAGATCGGATCTTAGGCGTAAATCGCATGCACCAGGCGCAGCGACTTTTCGTTAGGCAAAAGCGATTCCTCCATTTGATTCATCACGTAGGCGAACGAAATCCTGTTTTCGTGATCGGCAAAGGCGTGACTGCCACCGGCACCAGGATGGCCGAATGCGTTCGCTGATGGGCCGAACAGTCTTCGCTTCGCGTTTCGCGGATCTTTCATGAAGCCGGCTGAAAACGCGGTCGGTATTTGAAAAACGCGGTCCATGCCATCTGCCAGCACCGTGGTCATCCAGGCGATTGTTTTTTCTAAGAAGAAGGTTTGCCCGTCGAGTTTTCCGCCGTTCGCAAGCATGGAGTAGAACTTCGCAAGGGCCGAAGCGCTCCCGATTCCGCCAAACGAAACAATGGCTTGCGCGCGGATAGCGGGAGTGTTCATCCCGCTGACTGAATTCAGTCCGTACGGAGACGTAAACGTTTTGCGTGCGAGCGTTCCCGGCGTAGTCAGGTCGCTGTAGAATTTCTTCGGCTTGGGCGGGTTCCCGCTTTTTGCGGCGTAAACGGTGGCCACACGTGCGTTCTCTTCTTCAGGCAAACCGATCCAAAAATCGAGATTGAGCGGCTTCCCGAACGCTTCGCCCCAATACTGCGACAGCGTTTTCCCAGCGATGCGACGCACGAGTTCGTCGAGCAAGAATCCAAACGTACGAGCGTGATAGCCATGTGCGCTCCCTGGCGGCCACAATGGCTTTTGTATTTCGAGTGCCCTGATAACTGCGCCGTAATCGAGTATATCAACTCGCGCATCCAAAGCGCAAAGTCCGGCTTGATGGGAAAGTAACTGCGCTAGCGTAATTTCTTTTTTGCCAGCTTGAGCGAACTCGGGCCAAAACTCCGCTACGCGCCTGTCGATGTTAATCCTGTGCTCCTGCAACACATGCAGGGCACATGCGCTGCCAATTCCCTTGGTGGCAGACCACACCAGGACGAGCGTGTCAGCTTCCCATGGCTTCTCGCGGCGGGCATCGCAAAAGCCACCGTAAAGATCGACAACTGGTTTTCCGTCTTGCCAGACAGAAACTGCGGCTCCTAACTCTCCGAATTTCTCAAAATTCTCCAGGAACAGAGGCTTGAGTTGCTCGCGAAGTTCGTCGGCATCCAACTGCATTGATTAAGTCTGTAGTGGCAGGCGTGCCGCCTGCAATATCTAAGGTGCAGCCGACACGGCTGCCGCCACAGGATCGACACAGACGACCTACAGCAGCAGTCCTTCCAGTTGGTCGAGCCGTTGTTCGAATAAGCGCAAGGTGCTCTCGATTGGCGCCGATGTGGTCATGTCCACGCCGGCTGCCTTCAACGTTTCGAGTGGAAACTTCGAGCCGCCGGAACGCAGAAAATTAAGATATGCGTCCACACTTCCGGACTCGCCGGCAAGCACGCGTTGCGAAAGCGCAACCGCAGCGGAAATCCCTGTCGCATATTTATAAACGTAAAATGCATGGTAGAAATGCGGAATACGCAGGCATTCCAAATCCAGTTCCGAATCGATCACGAAGTTTTCGGCAAAATAAGCTTCGAGAAGCCCGCGATATTGCGATTTGAAAACGTCAAGCGTCAGCGCGTCGCCGCTCTCTTCAATGGCGTGAATGATTTTCTCAAACTCGGCAAACATTGTCTGCCGGAAAAGCGTGCCCCGCAGATCGTCGATTTGCCTGTTGATGATGTAAGCGCGCATCTTCGGATCGGTCGTCGTTTTGAGTAGATGATCGGTGAGAAGTTCCTCGTTGAAGGTCGATGCAACCTCGGCCAGGAAAATCGGGTACTCGTAATCCTGAAACCGCTGCGAATTCTGCGAGAACCAGCTGTGCATGGAATGACCAGCTTCATGTGCAAGCGTGTAGACATCGGAGAAAACGTCCTCCTTATAATTCATCAGGATGTAGGGAGGCGCCTGGTAGCTTCCGGATGAAAACGCGCCGCTGCGCTTGCCTTTCGTTTCGTAGCGATCGCACCAGCGCCTGGCGCGCAGACCTTCGGCCAGGACATCGACATATTCCTTGCCCAGCGGTTCGAGCGCGCCTAAGACCATTTCGGCGGCCTGATCAAAGGTGAAGCGCGTCTCGATTTCCGGAACGAGCGGGACGTAGGTGTCGTAATGGTGCAACTCGCGCAACCCAAGCGCGCGGCGGCGCAAATCGAAATAGCGAAAGAGCGGTTTCAAATTCGCGCGAACCGATCGGATTAATCCGTCGTAAACCGCAACGGGCACATCATCTGGAAACAGCGCTGCCTCGAGAGCAGACGAGTAACGTCTTGCTCGCGCGTGGAAGACATCCGCCTTGACGGCGTAAGCAAGTGACGCGGCGAGCGTGTACTGATGATCGCGAAATTCTGCATAGAATTGATGGAAAGCGCGTTTGCGCAGCTCATGATCGCGCTTTACCAAAAACGAACTGAACGAGCTTTGGGTAAGCGGTCTTTCACGACCTTTCTCATCGACCAATACGCCGAACTTCATGTCCACGTCGGTCAATTGTGAAAAGGTGTCGTCGTAACCGCTCAGCGCGACACTACCCAATGCGAGAAGACGTTCCTCGGGCACCGAGAGCACGTGGGGTTTCATCCGTCGAACCTTGTGCAACTTGATTCGCCACTCGGCGAGCGCCGGATCGGCAACGAATTTGGCTAACATTTCGTCATCGATCGCCAGAATTTCGGGGAAAAGAAACGCCGCCGCTTCGCCGATCTTTGTCAGCAGGTTCTGAACCTGCCCAATCCGCGCAAGGTATTCGTTGTTAGTGCTGTCCTCCGCCAGTTGCAGCGACGCATAGTGATAGACGCGCTCAATCTTCAAATCGAGGGACTTTTCGAACTCAAGCACTGCTGCCAGCGTCTGCGCCGACTCCCCTACTCTGCCCTTCCAATCCTGAAGCTTTGGATCCGTTCGCTGCACCCATGCAAAATCCTCCTGCCATTTGCCTACATCGGCAAAAAGATGCGTCAGGTCCCACTTATCAGAGTCGGAAATATCAGCACGAGTTGGGGTTTTCGCGTCGTCCATGAGGAAATTGTCACACGGAATGCGCTCTCTTCAACGAGTCGAACCCGGTGTAATTTTGAGGCAAGGCGTGATCATTGGAGCGAATGCACCAATTTGGCGTCGCAAGCTCCGCAATTTCAGTGTTTCATGGCTGGCATGAAACGGCTTTTGCTCTTGCAGGCATTCGGCGCGTTAGTCCCGATGGTTATCGGGATGGCGCACGCTGCAACGAACTTCGATCTGGCGGCAAGGGCAACGAATGAGCTCGCTGTCGATCTTCAACGTCAGCTCGCCACGGGCAACGACAACCTTTGCGTCTCACCGTTTTCAATTGAAATCGCCCTGGCCATGACGTTTGCCGGCGCGGATGGCGAGACGCGCACTGAGATGGCGCGTGTGCTGCATTTTCCAAGCGATGCCAGCACAGTAGCCACCTCGTTCGCTTCGCTTCAGCATTCGCTGGAAGAAATGAGCGCGAAGACGGCCGAACTGGTGAAGAAATCCAAGGAATTCGGCGGCCCGGGCGAGCCGATCACGTTAAACATCGCCAACCGCCTCTTTGCCCAAAAAGACTACGATTTTCGTCAGAATTTTTTGTCGCTGGTAAAACAAAACTACGGCGCTGCATTTGAGCCGCTCAATTTCGTTGCAGATCCCGCGGTGGCGACACAGCACATCAATGAATGGGTGGCAGACCAGACGCACGACAAGATTCGAGATCTCATTCCTGCGGATGCACTGAATAA
Source organism: Verrucomicrobiota bacterium (assembly GCA_003218915.1). Taxonomy (GTDB): domain Bacteria; phylum Verrucomicrobiota; class Verrucomicrobiia; order Chthoniobacterales; family UBA10450; genus Udaeobacter. Next base: position 16,410 of record QHPC01000241.1, on the reverse strand, counting down.
ACTGACACGGCTCGTCCTGGCGAACGCCCTTTATCTCAAAGCACCATGGACGGATCCATTTTCCGATAAGGCAACTCAGCCGGAACCATTCCATGTCCGCGCGGGCGCACGCGTCAATGTTCCCATGATGCGGAAAACCGCACGCTTTGGTTACGCCAAGCGCGAGGGCTTTACCGCAGTCAGCCTTCCGTATGCCGGCGACGATCTCCAATTTCTCGTCCTTCTTCCCGACGAGGTAGATGGTGTGCGTGCATTGGAATCGAAGCTCAGCGCGGTCGTTTTAGCAGGGTGCACTAAGCTCGAAGCGCAGGATGTCGATCTGCATTTGCCAAAGTTCAAGCTCGAGCCGCCTACGATTGCGCTCGCGGAAACACTGCAGGCGCTTGGAATGAAAAGCGCATTCGATATTCCGCGAGGCAGCGCGAATTTCGATAAGATGGCGCCACGCAAGCCGAACGATTATCTCTACATCTCCAATGTCTTTCACAAGACCTTCATTGCTGTGGACGAAAAAGGAACCGAAGCAGCCGCAGCCACTGCGGTTGTGATGATGAGGGCAACAGCGATGCGAGGTCCCAAACCGCCCCCGATTGAAGTGAAAGTCGATCACCCATTCATTTATGGCATTCAACACGTCCCAACCGGCGTCTGCGATCCTCGCTGCCGAAGCGTATGGATGCGGCTCGGTTTTGTTTGCATTGAGGACGTGCATCACCCCGATGCCGCGCACTTTCAGGTAATCAGAAATCAGCGACCGATGACAACGCCACCAGACCGCTTCCGCGCACATGATCGCAGTTGGTCCGGTGTCGGCTGCAAAATCGAGAAGACGCTTAACACCTTTCTGGAACTCTTCTGTCTCCATGTAATCGGCGTAACCGCGAAATGACGCATTTCGCCAGGCGAGATTACGCGAATCGTCTCTTGGTTTTCGCCGCCCACCGAGCTCGGGAAAGTGTTCGTAGCGAATTCCGACTTTGCTTAACGAGTCCGCTAGGGTCTCCTTGTTAAACTGCGGATAACGCCTCGATCCGGGCAAGGTTCTCACATCCGCAAGCGACCGGATTTGATTCGCCTGAAGCAACGAAATGAATTCGTCAATCGTGCGCGTCGAATGACCAATCGTCCAGATTCTCACCGAACCCTGGGGCACTGACTGGTTAATGCGCCGGCTTTGGTGGAGCGACGGCTTCCGCCATCGACTTGAGCATCCGGCCTAAATCGCTGTTAGTGGAAATAACCGCCGTGGTGTCTTTTTCAAACGCGGCGCGCATCACGTCGAGGCTGCGAAGAAATGTATAAAGCTCCTGCGCATCAGGAGGATTGAATGCTGCGGCATAGATGGAAGCCGCCTCCGCGTCGGCCTTCCCTTCAGTCTCCAGCGCAATCCTGGTGGCGGCGGAACTGATCGAGGCCACATCGCTTTCTTTTTGTCCGCTGATATTTGCCGCCTCGCCGCGGCCTTCGGAACGAAACCGGGCAGCGATCTGATGTCGCTCACTCGACATGCGTTCAATAATTTTCTCCGCAACGGCTGGATTGTATTTGCTGCGCTTGAATCGTTCATCGAGCAGCTCGATTCCGAAATCGGAAATCTTCTGGCGTGTGCGTTCGGTGATTTGTTTTTCAATCTCGCCGCGACCGAGTTGGATTTCTGGAATCGTGCTGGGCAGGAGGGTGCCGCTTTTCTCCAGTTCTTCGTCACGCAGCGGTTTTCGTCCCTTGGTAACGCGGATAATCTCTACAAGATCGTGTGCGGCAACAGCGGTCCGCGTTTCGCTGCCCAGAATATCGTCCAGACGAGAGAGCGCACTGCGCTCGTCGTTGAGCCGATTGTAGTAGAGAAACGGATCGCTGATACGCCACCGCGCGAAACAATCGACAATAATGTAGAGCTTGTCTTTGGTCGGGCATTCGGTCGGCGGGCCGTCCCAAGCGAGGATGCGCTTATCAAAACGGTGCACCTTATCGATGATCGGTAGCTTGATCTTCAATCCAGGGTTTGTGACCGTGCGAACGATTTTACCGAAACGCGTGATGATCACAGTTTCGTACTGACGAACGACGAACAGCAGCGTTCCCCACTTCAGTGCCGTCAAAATAAAAAGAATTCCAAGGATCGACATCAACCTGCTCTGCAAAAAGCGCACAATGGCCGAGATGGCCGCTGGGCGAGGAGTGACATCGATCACGTTCATGGCGACGTCCGGGTCTGATCGGCCGGGAGTAGCGGCAACGTCTGGAGAATGTTCTTCAAGCTGTCATCAACGATGATTTTCTTTTGCAAATTGGGCAGAATCGCTTGCATCGCTTCGAGATAAAGACGGCGCCGCGTCACCTCCGGTGCTTTCCGGTACTCGGCCAGCAACAATGAAAATTTCTGCGCTTCGCCCTTCGCCTCATTTACCCGGCGAAAGGCATACGCTTCGGCCTGTTTCTCGCGCTCCTTCGCCTGCCCGCGCGCGTTCGGCACGGCATCGTTATACACCGCCCACGCTTGATTGATGGCGGTCTGCTTTTCCTGTTGTGCCTGGTTGACCTCGTTGAAGGCAGCCTGCACGGCTGGCGGCGGACGCACTGTCGCGAGTTGCACTTGCTGGATCTGAATTCCCAGGTCGTACTGTGAACAAAGATCGCCCAGACGTTTTAAAGTCTCGCAACGTCTTCTCCGGTTCACGTGCCCCGAACAGATACGTTTTCGGATCGGTAACCCGGTACTGCACTACCCATGGCACAAGGGCGGTATTGAGATCGCCCGTGATCATTGTCTCCGTTTCGTCCGGTTCCATGTCGCCCTGGTAAGCGTTGGTGGAGTTCGGCGTAGCAAAACCGAACTCCAGTTTTAGCAGGCGCTGGGTTGGTACGATGTGTATCTCGTCGATGTATGGAATCGCATAAGCAAGCCCGGGATTGACGACATCGTGGTAAGCACCAAAGCGGGTCTTCACCCCTACGGAGTTTGCCGGGATCGAGATGAAACCGAACAGAAGAGTAAACCCCGTGAAGATTAGCCCGAGGCAGGCGATCAAACCAAGAATCAGCCGCACGGGCTTAATGGGAAGGCTTTCGGCAACCATCGGTCTCGGCATGAGCGAGCCTTTATTGACCCAAATCCATCGCCGAGCGCAAGCTTTCAATTCAGGGAATGACTGCTTCCTGGCAGTCAGGTTTCGATTTGACCCCGAAAGCTTCAGGCGTCGCTCCTTGACTAGGTGCCCATGCGCTCGAAAACTGGGGAATGAAACTAAGAAACATGGTCTTGTCAGCAGCACTTGGTCTTGGCACGGTTGCTTTGATGGCGGCACAAGAAACGCAACAGCAACCAGAGGTCGGAAAATCGGCTCCGGATTTCAGCCTGACGACTGGAGACGGTTCGCAGGTGAGTCTGAAGGATTATCACGGCAAATGGATCGTGCTCTATTTTTACCCAAAAGATTTCACCAGCGGTTGCACGATGGAAGCGCGCAACTTCCAACGCGATCTTGCGAAATACGAAGAATCTGGAGCGATCATTCTCGGCGTGAGCGTGGACACGGCCCAATCGCACAAAGACTTCTGCACGAAGGAAGGACTCAATTTCAAATTGCTCGCGGACCCTGACGCGAAAGTCTCGACCGAGTACGGTTCGGTGATGGATTACAAAGGGAGCAAACTCGCGGCGCGCAACACCTTCCTCATTAATCCCAAAGGCGAAATCGCCAAGGTGTACACTGGCGTGAAACCCGCCGGGCACAGCGAGCAAGTGCTGAAGGACCTGGCAGACTTAAAGAAGAGTTAAAATCTTGGCGTCTCGCGCCAGTCTGGCCCAAGGCAGACACTGGCACGAACATCTAGATACGGCGGGACTGCGCGAGGTAAACCAAGTCGAGGCTGAAAGACGAGGCCAGCTAAGGCACCGCGGCAGCAGCCCGATCAACTTCGACTTACTGGCGGACACGGCTTTTCATTCGGCGCATTTGCACTTGGGCCTCGGTTTCCAACTCGGCAAGCAATTGCTTTGAAATATTCGAAAGCTTGCCTGACCACGACGCGCCCACAACAACCGCGGGAAAATTCGGCAACTCCAAAACGCGCACCCCTGCGGCGGGCTTGAAGCCCGGGACTGCCACTGCCAAACCGATTCCATAACCGCTCGCGACGTAACGCTCGATCAAGCGCGCTGAGTTGACCTCGATGCCGCAAAACCATTCCACTCCAAGGCGCTCGAGACCGCGTTGAAAGGAAGCGTGGATGGGATCCGTTCGCGGGAAAGCGATCAGTGTTTCCTCGATCGTATCGCGCTTCCAGAGCTCTTCTGCGCGAGCAAGCTTCGACTTGTTGTGAACGAGCAGAATTAACGGCAACTCGAGTAGCGGTCTAACCTGAATCCCAGCGCGTAACTTCTTCTCGATTAGCGTGATGGCAAGATCGACATCGCGAGTCAGCAGTAATCTCTCTGCTTCGGAGCGCGCCGCTTCGTGCAGATAGAGCCGAAACTCGGGAAATGTGACGCGAAGCCTCTGCAACATTTCCGGGATGTAGTCGTGCAACACAATCGACGGAGCAGCAATGCGCAATTGCGGCGATCTGTTCTGACGCAGCTTTTCACCAACAGTCTCGATGTTCTCGAAAAACGGTTTGATAAACTCGAATAATTCCAGTCCTGCAGGCGAAAGCGCGAATGGTCGTCGCTGAAACAGCTTGGTGCCTAGCGACTCCTCCAGCTTCGCAATCTGGCCGCTCACTGCAGGTTGTTGGATGCCGTAAGGGATATTGCGCACCGCCCCTGCAATGCCGCCGTGCTTCGCGACGAAATAGAACAGCTCCAAGTGGTGAATATTCATGATCGAAACCGTCGATGAAATCCGCAATTTTTATCAATTAACATTCGTCGCGCAAAGTAGTTATCCTCTGCAGCAAGCCGAACATTCGGTCAAACCTAACAAACAAATGGAACTCCTAGTCCTGTTTATCATCGGTCTGTTGATTGCGATTCTCGTTCTGCCGTTTGTTGCGCTCGCCAAAACAAACATCGCAAAGCGCAGCGTTGACAATTTAGCTACGCGATTGTCTTCGCTTGAAAACGAAGTGCACAGTTTGCGGCGGCATATCACTCCCGCTCCGGAACCAGAGGCTGCTGTAGCTGCGGCCGTCTCGCCACCGATTCCGATCATAACACCCCCTCTGATCGTCCAAGAGAAAAAATCGGTGCCGCCGCCAATCCCCAAAAGATTCGTCGAAGGAACCAGTCCGCAAATCACAGCGCCCGCCAGAGCACCGATTAATTGGGAACAATTCATGGGCGCGAAACTGTTCGCGTGGATTGGCGGGCTGGCACTCTTCCTCGGCGTAGCGTTTTTCGTGAAATACTCGTTCGAACACAATCTCATCTCGCCGGAGCTGCGGATTGCCATCGGGTTTGTCGTTGGTGCAAGCCTTGCTATCGGCGGTCTGCTTTTAAAACGGAAGGAAAACGCGGTCACGGCGCAGACGCTCTGTGCAACAGGAACCCTTGTGCTGTATGCGGTGACGTTTGCCTGTCGAGCTTATTATCACTTCGAATTTTTCGGTTTCATTTCAACGTTTTTGTTGATGACGTTAATCACGGCGATCGCATTTCTGCTCGCCGTCCGGTTGAATGCGATGGTCGTCGCTGTGCTCGGGATTGCCGGCGGTTTTCTCACGCCGGTACTGCTTTCAACAGGCGAAGATTACCCTCTCGGCCTCTTCGTCTATATCGCGTTGCTCGACGTTGGTCTTCTCGCGGTCGCGCAACGGCAACGATGGAATGCGCTCGCAATTCTAGGGGCAGTCGGGACAGCGTTAATGCAGCTCGCCTGGATCACGACGTTCTTTGTTCCCGAAAAATATTTCGTCGGCAACAAGGTTCTTATTGTCATGGCAGTCTTTGTCGGATTTCAGGGATTGTTTCTGGCAGCGGTAGCCTGGGCAAAGCGGACCAGAAAAATGAATCATGAGCTTCTTGCCTGCGCGCTCGGACTCGCGGCAGTTACGATGTTCTCGGCGTTTTATCTGCTCTCGTTTCCAACGATCGCACACCGGCCAACGCTCTTGTTCAGCTATGTTTTCGTTGTCGATCTTGGCCTTCTCGCGCTCACGTTCCTCGAAGACAGATTGACTGTTGTTAATGCCCTTGCTGGGCTAGCGGCATTCATTCTTCTCGCCGCGTGGACGAACTCGTACCTGACCACTGCCTATCTTTATACTGCACTGACATTCTATTTTGTTTTCGCGCTGTTTCATTCCGCGACCCCGCTGGTGCTGCAACGCGTGCGCAAGATTCATTTCCCGTGGTGGAGTCAGGCATTTCCCGCCTTGTCGCTCTTGCTGACGTTGATGCCGATTTTTCAAATCACCGAGCTTTCAATTGTCGTTTGGCCCTTCGTGTTGATTGTCGATCTTCTGGCGTTTGGCCTCGCCCTGGCAACAGGCAGGCTCCTGCCGATTGTCGCCATGCTCCTGCTCACTCTGATCGCGATAGCCGGGTGGCTGCTGCGGATTCCAAGCGAGCTCACTGGTCTGCCGACAACGCTGTTCGTCCTTGGAGGCTTTGCGATTTTCTTTTTAGTCGCCGCCAGTTGGATCGGCCGACATTTCATGAAGGCGGGAACCCCCGCGCCAAAACTCTTCGGCAACATGACAGATCCTGGGAATCTTTCGGTTCAGCTTCCCGCGTTGTCGGTCGCGATGCCGTTTCTGCTGTTAATCATGGTAACGCAGCGGTTACCACTTGTGAATCCGTCCGCAGTGTTCGGCGTCGCGCTGTTGCTAGTCATTTTGCTTCTGGGCATGACCGAAATGCTCTTACTGGACGTCCTGCCGGCGATCGGACTCGGCTGTGTGTTGGCGTTGGAACACGCTTGGCATTTTCAACATTTCGATTCTATGCGTGCGGCGCTACCGCTGGCTTGGTACCTCGGGTTTTACGCATTGTTCACGATCTTTCCGTTCATTTTCCCCCGGAAGTTTGCGGAAAAGACCACGCCGTGGGCGACCGCCGCGCTTGCTGGACCGTTGCATTTCTATCTCGTCTATGCCCTGATCCGAGACTCTTATCCGAGCGTTGTCCCGGGTTTGGTGCCGGCTGCATTTGGACTGCCACCGCTGCTGGGGTTGTTTGTGTTGCTCAAACGCATACCCCTCACCAGTACGGCCCGAAACGCGCAACTTGCGCTCTTTGGAGGCGCAGCGGTGTTCTTCATTACCCTGATTTTCCCAATCGAGTTTGATCGACAATGGATCACGGTAGGCTGGGCCTTGGAGGGTGCCGCGCTTTGCTGGCTGTTCCATCGCGTTCCGCATCCGGGCCTGCGACTGGCAGGCGTCCTCTTGCTCGTGGTTGTCTTTGCGCGCCTCGCACTCAATCCGGCCGTGCTGAGTTACCATCCACGCGCCGCGTTCCCAATCCTTAATTGGTATCTTTACGCCTACGGCGTCGCGACCGTATGCCTGTTCGTGGCCGCGCGACTGCTCGCGCCGCCGCGCCAACTCATGCTCCAATTTAATGTACTGCCCTTGCTTTACGCTCTAGGCACGGTGCTCGCCTTTTTAATCGTGAACATCGAGATCGCCGATTATTTCAGCGCTCCGGACACGACGGCATTGACGTTTCAATTCTCTGGAAATTTCGCGCGCGACATGAGCTATAGCATCACCTGGGCATTTTTCGCGCTATTGATGCTTGTCGTCGGCATGCGCAAGCAAATTGCACCAGTGCGCTACGCGAGTCTCGGCTTGCTCAGCATCACAGTCGTGAAACTTTTCTTTCACGACCTTTCGCAGCTCGACCAACTTTATCGTATCAGTGCGTTCGTAGTGGTCGCCATCATCGCGATGGTTGCGTCATTTCTGTATCAGCGATTCTTCAGCGCAGCGGAGAAAACCAATGAAAGCAAATCCACAATCACGTCGGCTCCATAGCGTTTGCGAGCACATCACATTTCTGACGTCGGTCTCCACCGGCCGGGGGCTAACGTCCTTGCAACCCGACGAATGGGCGCGGACACTTTTAGTAACAAGCCTGCCGTACTTCTTTTCGTGTCATTCGTGTGTTTTGTGGGCTAGACAACTGTGAGTCTAAGAGTAATCCCTCCGCCCTGGCGCTTACTCGCAATCGGGGTCGTATATTTGGCCGTGATGTTTTTTGGTTATTTGCCGGACCATCTGATTTTGTTTCCAACAAGAACACCGATCAATGCTGGTGGTGCGGTTAGGAAAACGATTCCATTCGAAAATGGACAATTGGAATTGTGGATTGCGCAATCCCATCCAGCACGATCTAAAGGCAATCCGGATGTGTACATTTTGCGCTTTTATGGCAACGCAGACCGCGCCGAGCGTTGGCCCGCTGAAGAGGCCGCGATGTGGAACCACCGCGCAGTCGAAATCTGGGGAATGAATTATCCTGGATTCGGCGGCAGCACAGGACCGGCCCGGCTTTGCAAGATCGGTTCCGCAGCGCTTGCAGCGTTTGACGAATTAAGACGCCACGCCAGCGATCGGCCAATCGTCCCTTTTGGAACCAGCATCGGTGCAACCGCGGCACTGCATGTCGCGGCGAATCGCCCAGTTGCCGGATTGATTCTGCAAAATCCTCCGCCGTTGCGCGAAATGATCCTGCGCCGATTTGGCTGGTGGAACCTGTGGCTGCTCGCGGGTCCTGTTGCGTTACAGATTCCGAAAGACCTCGACAGCATTGCCAATGCGAAAGCGATTCATGCGCCCGCGATCTTCCTGTTGGCAGAAAAGGATGCAGTGGTTCCTCCGCGTTATCACAAGCTGGTAGTTGACGCCTACGCCGGGGAAAAGCACGTCATCCAGTTACCAGGCGCTCATCATAACGATCCAATCGAAGGGACAGCGCTGGCCGACTTTAATCGCGGGATCGACTGGCTATTGGCGAAAAAGATTTTGCTTCCCGCGTTGTAATGATTGGGTAGCGCACGCGTCTCGCGTATTTCTGGGGAGCACAGGCTGCTAGCATGTAGTTGCCGGCAGCCCTGCCGGCAACATCTTTGCACATGTAATTTTTCAGATACCGCGAACTTGCCCCGGTCTCGGCAAGCTGCCGAGACCCGCAGGCTGGCAGCCTGCGCTCCCCAGCACGCGCACGCGGGAATTCCCATTTGTCGCTCGATTTCCTAAGCCAATCCCGAATAAGCTCGGCCCGTCATGCAGAACGCGCAGAATCTCATGAGCAGTTTCGAGTTCATCGCCGCGTTGATGTCGATCATCATCGGTCTGGGCGTAACCAACCTCATTGCTGGCGCCGGCAGGGCGTTTTATCGCCGGAACGAGAACCCACTCGACGAGGTCCATATTGTCCTAACTCTCGCGACGTTGTTGCTGCTAGCTTTGCAATGGTGGGTCACGTTTAAGTGGAATACCGAGGTCAACTGGAGCTTTGACAAGTTCCTCCTGCTAATCGTTTGGACCATCACGCTCTACATGCTGACCGTTTTCCTTTATCCACCCGATCTATCGGAAGAAGAAGAACACAAGGGTCGCTTTGACCGGAACCGGGCAGGTTATTATTCCACGTTCATTGCGATGTGTTTGCTCGACATCACGCAAACCGCAATTCACGGCGATATCTTTCATCCGATTTGGTACCTTCCCTTTGTCGGTCATTACGCGGTGCTGGCTGGGGCTGGACTTATTGCTCACCGGCGGGGCTACGACCGCTTTTTCGCGTGGTATCAACTGATCACGCTGCTGGTCTGGTCGCTTGTGGTAAGACGATTTCTCGTGGGTGACGCGATGACTCCCTAGGAGCAAAGTGTGCTCTGTTCAGCGTTTAATCGCCACCCATTCATTGTGGGCCCGAGAATCGGCAACGGCCTGCACCACGCGCATGTAGTGAAGGCCATCTTCGAAATTGGGATGGGGACGCACGCGGCCCTTGGATTTGACCGCGGCCAGAAAATCTTCTTCCACACGCCATTCGGTTTCCAATTCTGAGGGAAGGTCGACAACGTGCAGCCCACGATCACCAACCTTACCTGCTTGCACTACATCCGAACCGAAATCGTAAGTGAGCGTGCCGCTGCTGCCGTAGATTTCCACCCGGTCGCTCGGCGCAAGTGTATCGATGCCGCTGAACTCGAGCACGCCTTCGGCCCCATTGTCGAACGCGCAAAGAACGGTGAGCAAATCGGGGATGATGACTTCGTACCCCTGACGAATCGGGTGAATAATTTTACTGCGCGCGAAGACACCATTGATGTCTCCGAGCCAGCGTTGCAACACTTCGACGTAAATCCCAAGCGTGAGAATGTTGAGCCCACTAATTTCAATCCGCTGCCGCCAATGCGGCGAAGCGCTCGGATCCAAATAGTTGCTGGCAAAACTTTGCAATCGCACGTGGTGCGGACGGCCGATGTAATCCTCGGCCAGCAGTTTTTTCACGAGCAAATCAGCCCGCATTCCCATCGGGGGCGGACAAAGCATGGTCACCAGTTCGGGATAACGCTTTGATGCGGCGAGCATTTCCTCGGCTTCCGCCAGGTCCATCGACATACGCGCCTGACAAAAGACGTGTTTACCGGCCTCAAGCGCGGAAACAGTCACGGCCGAATGCATTACCGGCGGCGTACCGATCCAGATAATGTCGATGTCCGGCAGGGCAAGCAGCTCGGGCCAATTCCGCATCGGCGTGGCTGACGGGCAGTATTCCTGGCAAAATTTTTCCGAGCTTTCGTACGTTGAGTTAGAGACGGCAACGATCTCGACCTCCGGATGTTTCTTCAAAGCCGGCAAATGGCGAGCACGAACGATATTGCCCGCTCCGACAATCCCAATCCGCAGTTTGTGATTATTTTTGTGCACTGGCTATGCGAAATGTTGATCTTGCAGAGTCGACTGGTTCTTGTGCGAGCTAAATTTGACCGCGTCGGCCAGTTGCGCGTTCAACCATGAATAACGGCAATAACGAAGCACGAATGTCGAATGACGAAGGAAATGATAGACAACAAATGTCTAATGTAGCGCTCGCCGCGAGACGAACCGCCGTCGTCGCGCCGGGCGCTGATGCATACGGATTTAACCTTTCTCATTCGGGCTTCGTCATTGATTCGTCATTCGTCATTTTGGCACATTTACTTGACCAGTGCGGCGGTACGCGGCACCTTACGCGCTCATGTCCAGAGTTTGCAGCATCACAGGATCGAAAGCCATGCGCGGTAGCGTCATCCATCGGCGCGGCCTGGCCAAAAAGAAAGGCGGTGTGGGCCGACACGTCACGAAAAATGTGGCGCGCATTTTCGCGCCGAACCTGCGGCACCAGCGTATTTGGGTGCCTGAGCTAAAAAAGTTCGTGCGCATTCGCATTACCGCGCGCGGTCTGAAGACAATCAACAAACACGGGGCTTATAAGGCGCTCAGAAAAGCCGGCGCCATCTAGAATTGTAGGGCGTCTCTGTGAGACGTCATGGCGCCTGATACAGGCTCCTTGCAAATCGAATCGATGCAGCTCGCTCTCCTCAAATCAAAGATTCACCGCGCCACCGTCACCGGGGCGAGCCTGGACTATGAAGGTAGCCTGACGATTTCTGCCGATCTGGCTGAACTCGTTAGCCTGATTCCGTATGAAAAAATCCTGGTGAGCAATTTGAACAATGGTCAACGATTCGAGACCTATGCAATTTTCGGCGAAGCGCGGCGGGGGATCATCGAACTAAACGGGGCCACGGCGCACCTGGGCAAAATTGGCGACCGCCTCACCATCATGAGTTTTGCGCGCTACACACCCGAGGAAGCGACATTGCATACACCGCGGATTGCGGTCTTGGATGAAAAAAATGAAGTCCTTCGTTACGAAGGAGGCGACTCCGCGCCCTCGCTAAGAATCGTTGGCGAGTAGGGTCCACGCCAAATCGCCAACGCGAGCGTCTGCTCCATCGGTTCGGCTGAACTGTGTTCCATTGGTTCTGCGGCCGGAACGTCTTGCGCTACGGCCTCGCGGGGCTTGGTTTTTCCTCGTGGAAGATCAAGCGAGCCATCATTGAACTCGATTACGTAACCTTCGTTGATCAGCCACCGCAGATCGGACGCGAACGCGAGTTTGCGTGGCTCGGCATCTTCGGTTGGCACATCCCCAATCAACTTTTCAAAAAGCTGTTTGCGATTGATTACTGCTGTCCCTGCCAGCGCTTGGAGAATTGCATTCACCGATTGAGACACGCCGGCTTGTTCGTGAGCAAAGCCCTGTGTCCGGATTGGCGAGACAAACAACATCCCGCGGCGATGCCGGAAAACGTGGAGTCCATTTTGTCGAAGTCGTCCAGCCAACTCCTGCATCATCGCTGAGGGCGAGCGCGTTTCCCGCACCCACGCGTCTTCGACCGCCCGATTGAGGATCCTATCCGGCAAACGCCGGCTCGCGACTCCGCCGATGATCGTTTCTGCCGGAGTCTTAATTAACCCCTCCAAATAATGCGATCGGAAATGCCGTTCTGTATCCGTCGCGGAAGAGAAGGTCGAAGGAACCTGTTCGCGGGACGTTGTATAGGTAGTCACCTTCCGAGCTTCTTCTTTCCAGCGCTCAATCAACTCCGCATCATTCACGATCTCGATTTGTCGTTGATAATCGGCGAAGCTCATCCGGCGGCTAAAGCGTCGCTCGTAAAGGCTGCGCAGTTGCAATTGATAATTGTGATGGTTCGTCGGCCCAAGAAGGGACCCGCTCAATCGGCATCGCGCCACATTTGAAAAACTCCCCTTGATCGGCTCGGATTCGGTAATGTCGATCTTATAGAACTCGGATTGAGCCAGGCGGAATGCATTTCGCTCAAGGAATTCTCGACTCACAGACAAGGCACCATTGTCGCCAAGCTGATAAAGCGGCGATTCCGCTTTTCCCGCGAGGCGAACCTCGTAGCGTTCAGGCTTTTCAAGAAACAAACGCGCCAGAGCGTACAGCGAATATGCGACTGAGCCGGCCTTGATTTGCGCAACCACATTTTCGAATGGCGCAGAGTATGGCAGAAAGCGGATTATGACCTCGGGTAAAACTGGCCGGGAAACTTCAGAACGGGTTTCTCGATGCGGAGATTCCCTTCGATCCTGTTGTCGGCGCGCCCGGTGATCCCGCCCTGCCTCGTGCCTGCTGGCTTTCGTTATGGGGCGTTGGACGCCTGCCCGCGATTTATCGGAGCTGAGCGGTGAACGTCTTCCCCTGCGCATCGGCGTACCGCCACGGTGTCGTGCTGGGCGCTCGTAATCGTGCTCGCCTTCGACATCGCCGTAACGTTTTGCTTCAACGGGTTCTTTCACCCACGCAGGCAGAAGCTTTAGATCGAGCAGGTCGGCGGGCTCGACAGTGGAAGAAGTCATCGGCTTCATCTACTCGAACGACAAACGGAAGCAAACGTGAAGGTGTAACTGACAAACCCGAAAATGATTGACAACCTCTTTAATTCATTTACTTGCCATGCTGTGCTCGGAAATGCCTTAGGCTTTTCCACGCGCACCAACACAAACCGAACAAATTTTATGGCGGAAAAATCGATCGAAGAGAAAGTTAAAGACATCATTGTCGAGCAACTGGGCGTTAACCCCGAACAGGTTACGCCGCAGGCCTCGTTCATTGAGGATTTGGGCGCGGACTCGCTGGATATCGTCGAACTGGTGATGGCATTTGAAGAAGAATTTTCGGTCGAAGTGCCGGACGAAGACGCCGAAAAGCTGCAGACAGTCGGCGACGTGATCAAGTACATCGAAGAGCGCGCCAAGCAGCAGTAAGCTGGCGGACGTTGCTGATGTTGTAGAGACGCTCGCCGCGGCGAGCGCCTATATTCCCGTATAGCTCAGGCGTTTGACGCGAACGTCACTACAACGCCAACGCGGTATTTGACCGGCGCGGCTCCAGGGTTGCGAAGGCCCATAACGCGTTCACACTAGAGAACGTGGAATTGACGCTTCTCGAGCGGCCGTTGTTTTACGTAGGCGGCCATTATGTCACTTTCCTCGGCCTGATTGCATTCGCTGGGTTTTTTGCGGCGGGACTTGTCATCGCGCGATTTCTACAAAGCCAGTTCGTCCGTCGTTTTTTTAGCCGCTTCAAGATCGATACAAATTTTATCGCGATCGTCACGACCATCCTGAGTCTGGCGTCGATCGTCTTTTTTACGGTCAATGCGATTAACGCCGCGGGATTTTTGGATTTCTTCGAGAACGAAACGCTTTCTCTTTACCCGGCTGCTTGCGCAAAGCGGCCTCGATCGTTCGCTCCAGTACGCGATTGCCCAAGTCGTCAGCAACATCGTGCTGGTAGTCGGCATTTTCATTGTCTTGGAGAACACCGGGATTCACCTCGCGGCTCTAACGGTTTTCGCCGGCGCAGTCGGTGTGGGCGTGGGGTTCGGTTTGCAGAATATCGCCAGTAATTTCATTAGCGGCCTGGTGATCCTGGCGGAGAGGCCGATTACCATCGGGGATCGCGTTGAAGTAGCCGGGATCGCCGGGCAAGTCGAGCATATCCGAGCGCGCAGCACGGTTATCCGCACTAACGACAACATCATGATGATCGTGCCAAACACGAAATTCATCGATTCGCCGGTGACCAATTGGACGTACGGCGACCGCCGCGTCCGGTTCCGCATTCCAGTGGGCGTGGCTTATGGCAGCGACGTCGCCAAGGTGCGGGACCTACTGCTGGCTGTCGCGCACGAGGATCCCCACACCTTAAAGGAGCCGGCCCCGGGCGTTTTCCTGGAACAATTTGCTGAGAACTCGATTGATTTTAAGCTGGTGGTGTGGAGCAGCGAAATGAGCGCTCGTCCGAGCCGCTACCGAAGCGATCTTAATTTCGCTATCGAAAAGAAACTCCGCGAAGCCAGGATTGAATTCCCATTCCCGCAGCGCGACCCTAATCGGCGACGCCTCGATCGCACGCGTTACCGCATCAACCAATTCGGCGGAGGCAACTGGCTTCTCGAGAAAGGCAAAGGCGCCCAATTGGAGCGCCTGAGATTCGATCTGAGGACCGCCAAATGCCGTGATAATAATGACTGGCAATTTGGGCAACGCGCTGGCAAGCGCCAAAACGCCGCGCCCACTGAACGTTGGCATCCGCAGGTCAGTAATGACCAGGTCAAATCGTGGTTCAGACTCCGCAAGTGTCGTTACAACCGCAGTTGGATCAGAGAGTCCGGTGACTCGCATGCCTTCTTTGGCAAGCACTTTCATCATTGCCCGGAGCATCCCCGGATCGTCATCAACAATCAAAACAGATTTGTTCCGCAAGTCCTTCATAATCTCTTCAGGTGATGGCGCCGGGCCGCATTCGCAATTCGCCAATAAATCTTCGTGTCATGCACCGACCTCCAGTGGGAGTTGAATCGTAAAAGTGCTGCCTTTTCCGCGCTTCGTCGTCCAATCGATCCGTCCGCCATGTTCGGTGATAATTTGTTGCGTATGCGCGAGACCGAGGCCAGTGCCATCGGCCTTGGTTGTGAAGAACGGAATAAAAAGATTCCGAGCTTGTTCCTCAGTCATGCCATGACCGTTGTCGCTGATAGATACTAAGGCCTTTGTGCCATTCTTTTTTGTCGCGACGGTCAGATTTCCACCGCCAGGCATCGCATCCACTGCGTTGCGAATCAAATTTAAGAGAGCCTCCCACAGCTGCTCCGGATCCGCATGTACCGGCGGCAAATCCGGATCAAGTATCTTACTTAGTCCTACCTGTTTCTGGTTCCTGCAGGACCTGGCTAATGCGCAGTACTTGTGAACGCATCTCGCGCAAAAGCAGTCGGCATTCATCGGAAGATCGAGAATTCGACTTTGTCAGGGCATCAACTTCTTCGCCAATCAAATCAAGATTCAGCGAGATTGAGCCAAGCGGATTCCGAATTTCATGCGCAACCTGGGCCGCCATGGAGCCAACCACGCCGAGGCGCTCTGCCTGGAGCTTAGCCTGTTCCAGCCGTTTTCGTTCTTCCATCTCCGTCCGCAGCGCGGCCGTTCGCTGCTCGACTGTTTGCTCCAGGTGGTAGTGAGAACGTTGGAATGCAGTCAGTAGCCAGACGACAACCAAAAAGAATATAAGAAGCATGATCGCGTTCCAAGCGGGAATCAGCGGAGACTGATATATTGCGCCATTGAAGATATCGCTGAAGAACCACGCGGCTGTGCACAAAGCTCCCACCGCGAATCCCGCCCACCGCCCGGCCATCCATGCCGCGACGCACGTCGGCAACAGATAGAAGGCTGATATTGCCCACTCACGTCCTGTAAGATAATCCAGCGCGCCAAGAACCATTGCCAGCGCGACAGCCGCGACCGTCGCCAGGACCTTCGACTGCAAGGAACGCTCCTCAATACGATTCACTTTGAAAACGCAATGCCGAACAATTTTGACAAACTGGCTCGCAGGTTTGTTCACCTTGCGTTTTCTTTTCAATGAAGATC
>QHPC01000240.1 GCA_003218915.1 Verrucomicrobiota bacterium | reverse complement strand
GTGGCAACAGCTATTGCCTCTCTTGCTTTGGTCGGGAGGGGCCATCGTCATCGCTTCAATAATTTGCACACCGTACCTTCCCGGGTGTAGTTTTGTTTGTGAAGGTCCTGATATCTTCAAGCGTTGCAACTCTCGTCGCGGCCAGCATACTTGCCGGAACAGCGCTCGCCGATCCGACGACTAACCAAACCTCCGAACGGAAGCAAAAAGTTGAAGAGCGGGCGATTTTCATCACCGGTTCGCTTATCCCGCAACGTGTTAAACTGCAGCCGATCGGCACTACGACAGTCTCGCCGATTCGATTCATTGATCGTCATGAAATCGACCAGACAGGGCGCCGTACGACGCCGGGCGTTTTGGTCAACGAGCCTTCGCTACACGTAATCGGTCACTAATCTCCGGCCACCCAGCAGGTAACCGCCGGTGGGACTTTCAATTCGAGACTTTACCGCCGGAACCAGACGTCTTCTGGTTGGCGACATTAGCTGGTGGTGCCTCGATTGGCTGCTGGCCTTTGGCTTTGAGAGATTCGTTTGGGACGGCTAAGTCTTGGGCGAGCAATTGCTCGGATTCTTTCGTCGTGCCGTGCAGCTCCCGCTTCAAAGTATCGATGCATCCAAACTGGTAATCGATGCGCCCGGTGCGAAAGGCCACCTCCGGCTGCCCGGGAATATTTTTTTTGAGCGGATTGATTCGCAATGCTGAATGTGTCGTTTCTGTCTCGAATAGCCTCTAAATTAGCTTGCCCAAAATTCGAAATGGAATCACGATCACGCCATGAGAATGGAAAAAAGGTTTAGCCGCCTGTGCGGTTGGTCGGTTCGGTGCGCGAGTGTCGTGCTCACGTTCGCATTTTGCGCATCGGCATTTGCTGCTGATCCGAGCAAAAACGTAGTGCTCCCGGCACAGCCACAGCGGGTCATGAAGACCGCGAAGAAAATGTGCTACACGTTCACTACAACATCCGGCATTCCTGTGCCTTGTGACAGGGTCAGCTCAATTCCGACCACCGCCAGCCCCATGACTATCTACAGAAACCCGGCGATCAAATAAAATAAGAACGGCACCGCCGCAGCGCTTCTCGTCTGCGCGGACTGTCAGTCCGTAGCTCCACGGCTTTCATGTCACATTTTTCGTATCGGCAGTTCGAATCCTGCGGTGTGGTTTTCGCTCGCACTACCGAAAAGCTGTACGAGTATCTGCGCGAGCTAGGTCACACGATGACACGCCACGACGTGCGCTGCTTTGTTCGCAATACGTTGCAAGTGACAATGCGCAGCGAGCGCGGCAAACGAATCGACTTGGGACACGGTCACCAGTTAACTCGCACCGACTGAGACCTTGCGGCCTTCGAACAGTTTAGCTATCTGCGCGCCTCGACATTTCACATCGTACGCCAGGTAAAGTCGCCATATCTTTTGCCAGAACAATTCTTCCTCTTTCAGCCGCACGATCTTTAGCCCAAGTTCTTCCGCATCCTTCCAATTAATGACCATTCCGTGGCTTTGGTATTTCCGGGCGTCCACAAGGCGCTGCGCTACTTGCTTAGCTACATCTGGCTGTTCTTTGAGCATATGACGAGAAAGCCACTTTTCAGCGAATTCCGCCGCACGATTAAGAGCCTTCGCACACCAGTCGAGCAATGCAGGGTCGAGTTGGGATAGCAACGGATAGTATGTTGGGTTCAGCTGTGGGTTGCCCGTATTCTTAATCTCCTCCGCCACAGACTTCCTGATTTGTTCCAAACCGTCGAGGTATGATTGCGCGGGACGCCAGATCGGCTGGCCTGCAGAATTATAAGTCAAAACTTGCGGGTCGATCGGCCCAAGTTCCGATGTGGGCCCCATTAGAATCGAGTCCGCCCCCAACGCCATCATTGTGCCCGCACTCTTCGCTCGTTCGGCCACAACGACTCGAAAAGACGCTGCCCGCTCACGAATCATCTGCACAAGTTTTTCGGCGACATCGCCGTCGCCGCCTGCTCGCGCCCCGGAAACCTGTGTTTTAGTGTCTCGGGAGTTTTTCGAACACCGTGCCACCGCTCAGCGATTACTTGTCCGCGCTGCGAGCGAGCGACAACCCGGACGCTCTTATTTTTCCAAACGCGCCGACGTACAAGCGCACCGCTTCTCTGTCGAATCAGTTTCGGGAAATTCTCGCTGAGACAGGACTTGTAGAACCGCTGGCGCGCAACCATAAGACCACCAACAAGGGGCGCGACCAAGCGCGGGAGCCAAGTGAGATTTCGTTCCACAGTTTGCGTCACAGTGCGGTGACGATGCTGAAGGCAGCCGGCGCTTCGGACTTTATCGCACGCGAAATTGTAGGGCACGAGAGCGCGGCTGTTTCCCGCCAATACACGCATCTCACGACGGACGACAAGCGCGCAGCGATGCAGCGGTTGCCGGACGTGACATGCAAATAAGCAATCGGCTACGCGAAGTTCTTTAGCCTTCACGTCACGCGTCCATTCGTCTCGATGATGCGGAGAAAGCCCATACACCACAAAAGCCACTCTTGCGTTTTCTTATGGCGATCAATTCTGAGCTCCCGAAAAAGTGGAGCCGTGGTCAGCAGGGCTTCGTTGTGAATGACGACTGGCTCCTTGGGGACTTGAAGAAAGATAAAAAAGGTGCTCAAGTGAACTTTGCACCGGGTGAGAACAAATGAGAGTGCAAGCCACTAGGCTGGCCTGACAAGTTCGGGATATCTCTCGATGGATTTGGAGAGTTCCTATGAAGCGAGGCTCATACCAGTTTGAAGTGAATCCAAATGGCGACCTTATCAACAATGCAGGCAATGTAGAGAGACTCCGGCGCCTCTGGTTAGATCGTACACTCATTCAGGGCTATTATCTAGGCCCCGGGGATCCCGGGGACTTTGACTACGGTGCTTGGCATGTTGCCTGTCACCTGGCAGGCGCCGGTGGCGCGATGCGTGCTACCAATGGCGAAGTACTGTGGCTCGAAATATCCCACAAGGGTGCGTACGACAAATACTACGCGAGTGTCACTGCTGCTGCCAAAGGTGGACCTTCGACCGTAGAACTGGATTCTGCAGCAGGACGTGCGTTGGTCGACGGTGCTGCGGTGCTGGGTTTTGTTGAAGGAAACTCCACTGGTCGCACGTCGGCGCGAGGAGTCAACGACTCGCCAACCCTATTTAATCTTTGGCGTCGACAGGATTTCGACCAACCTGTGAATAGAAGTGCGCAGGATGGGGGCAAGGTCTGGGAACACTGGTGCACTCTTAGAGACATTCGGTCGTCTGCGCCGATCGGCACGTCTGTCCTCTCGGCTTACGTATCGCTCGTAGCTACTCTAGGCGATCGTTTTGCTCCAACCGTTGCGAGAGGCCGACGTGATTATGGCCACCCGGATCAACTCCAGGCACTTGTCACGGGCGGTTTTACAACCAAGCAGTCTGCATTGTGGGACACGACCCCTATTCCACTGCCACGTGCAGCAGAGGCTCTCCTGCTCGAATCCGATCCGCATGCTGCTTTGGAGGCTGTAAAGGGACTTGATTGGTCAAATTCTCCACGCTATTACATGTTCAGCCGGCGCATTGAAAGCTGGAGTGAAAAAGATCAGGTGGAAGTAGATTTTTCCGAGGACTCATAGTCCCACATCTGGGTTATGACCGCTGATCGATACGGAATAAATAAGATGAAGGCTGCAAGTTCTCCTTAAGAGAAACCGCCGACGTTTAGAGACGCATAACGGTCCAGCCGACTCATCGAGCGGCTGAAACACGTACCTACATGGCAATTATGAGCGAGAGTACGCGCATCCGAAGGAGGCAGGGATATGATGAACGCTGTGGTCCCGGGTCAGATCCTTAGAAGCCGGTATTCGCGAACAGAAGACCGAGACCGTAGCTGGGCCGATCTGTGTCGCAGGACCTTGTCCGAGTACCGCCATGCCGTTATCTTTGGAAATCCATCACCAACGCTGACGGCGAAGGCACGTCAGGCCTACCTTCGACTTGGAGGAGACCCCGCACGAAGCACCGATTCCCTCAAGGACTACGATCATGTTCGATATGGACCATTCCTCGGTGTGAGCGACGAAGGAAGCGCTGCCGGTGAGATCCGGGATGCAGCATTCGAGTCTCCAAAAGTTTGCGCGCTCCCGAAATCGGTTAGGCGCACGCCGCTCGTTGTGGGGATCGCGGTGGATGCAGAACGGCTTGGGGGTATCGGTGAACTAGCTGTAGGGCCCGAAGAGTACGCCGATATATGGCTCGCCTGTGTTGATCGTGTCCTGATTACGACGAACATTGGCACTCGTGTCAACGTTCGTGTTTATCGACGCGAGCCGCGCATCCTCCTACGCACTGACAGCACTAATGCGCTCAAACGAGCAGAGAGAGAGATCACAGAGGCCTTCCGGCCATTTGTGAACACTCCTGACCGGCAACCACGACCGCTCACTGTTCTGATCGACATTCCTCGGTTCGCCCGCATCACAAACCCGAGAAAAGTTGCTGCTCTCGCACACCTTGCCTCATTCGTTGCGTCCGGAAAGGCGGTTGGAATGCGCCGTGCTCCCAAAGGGCAAGTGCTCGGCCTTGTGGCATGGGTGGGACGTGGCATCACTGGTAGGGATACTTCAATGACAGCCATCGACCTCGCTTGCCGTGCTGGACTGGGAGTCGTTGTCCTCGATGGCGTAAAGCGTAAGGTGGCAGACCAGGCCGTCTCGTTGGCGGGCCTCCTCGATTATTTTCCACCAGGGATAGTCGGCCCCCTGTTACGCGAGGCAAATCAGGCGAACGTTCATCTTCGGGCTGCCAACCTGCCGGATGCCGATACCATAGCTCGCAGCATTTGGGTCGGTCTGAATACCGCGCGGGCCATGGGAGCAGATCTCGGAAAGTACGGTTGTTTCCCGCTCACGCGCCCTGAAATTGATAACGTCGTCCAACAAGTGCAGCAGTGGCTATGCGGCTGGTCAGCAGCCCCGGTTTTTTTTGTCGACCAAGGTTTGTTGCGAGAAGGAGCGGTCGACGTAGAAAGAGATCTGCCGCGTGGAATTCAGATCTGGCTGAAAACGGTCGCTGCGCACGGAGTGCGCGTCGTGCTCATTGACACGATCGACAAAGCGTCAGGGCGGCGCCTGCTCAAGACATCGCCCGGCGATACTAAGGGATACCTCGGTTGGAGACAGATAAAGCGTATTGAGGAGTACGCGCGAGATCTTAAGATGAAGGTCCTTTGGGCAGGCGGCCTGGGAATGCGCGACGCCTTCGAAATGGGAAAGCTCGAGGTCTTCGGGATCTACGTAACGAGTGCTGCTGCGACAACAGTGCCCGTTGGCGGTAGTTACGTGTGCGATCCCGCGCTCGCTGGCGTGAAAAAACCGACTAGGGAAGGAGTGCTGCGCACTAAGATCCTGCTGGAAGCGGGCTTTCTTGTCTCGAAATTGAAGGACGTTGCTGGGAGGGATCTTGAACGCGTTGCAGGCGCGCTTCTCTCCGCACTCGACCAGGCCGACAGTGTCAGTATAACGAGCCTTACTGCCGAGTTGGCGTCTAAGTGTGTAGCGGGATGGCGCGCATACTGGGATGTCAAGCTAAAGAGCCGTTCGCGGATTACCGGCTGAACTGGAGCCAGCTCCAATGGTGAGCACCTAATTCAATTAGTCTAATCGCACCTGGTTTCCAGCGCGTATGGCGTGGAGCCAAAGGAAAGCTGCTCGTATTATTCGGGCTTCAGGCTGGAATACCGCATACGTCACGGACGTGGGTCTTGGAGGAAAGCCGGATGAGGACATTTTCGCATTCGCCTGGCGTGATGACCGCATTATCTTGACGCATGACGAAGATTTTCTGGATGATCGGCGATTTCCCCCGCACAGGAATCCAGGTGTGATAATACTGCCAGGCGCGATTGGACAGACACCGGGCCTGTTAGATGCGGTTTCCGGCGTGCTGAGGTTGGTCGGCCCTTACCGCGGAGCGCACCGCAGAGCGAAGATTCAGATCACCGAAGAAGGTATTTGGACGATCAAGGGATTCCCTAAGGGAGCAGTTAGTCTTAAAAAGAGACGCGTTAAGTTCGGTCGGCATGGTGAAGTATGGGAATGGATTGATAGAAAACAATAAGTTAACCGGCGCATTTTATACGCCTCTAGGCGCGCGCCCTAGCGAAGTCGAAGCGTATTTTGCGAATGGCGATTTTTGCGAGATTTGGCAGCAGACTGCGGGTGCCAAGAATCAAACGGGGACTATCCCGGCCCGGTGTTTATGATCAGCACGGAACCTCGCTCCCTATCTCCGCCTCTCCGCACCGCGTGGGGGCCCGCAGTCGCTGCCTAACCTGCGTCGTTTAAAACAACGGTCGCGGTCCGGAGTTGCGGGAAAGGCTTCAAATTCGGCCTAGCTCAAAACTTTTCTCATACACGTCTAGGATTTTGACCTAGCGAGGCCTGACAAATTGGTCGAGTGCCTAACAAATGGCAGCCTTCGAGTTCTCCTTAACGCCACGAGAACCGACATCGCCTGCGACGATTCCGCGCGCGCGTGTGCTAAGCAGCGTGAAGAACCCGCGTGGCTGCACGTCAGTGAATGTAGGCGAATTTCAGCGTATTTGTTATGCGTTGTTGTTATGCTTTTTGCCGGTTCGACCTTCTTTTCATAGGAAAACGGATGGGGGGGGATTCGAACCCCCGGTGCCTTTCGGCACACACGCTTTCCAGGCGTGCACAATAGACCGCTCTGTCACCCATCCGTTATAGCGACCTTAACCGTAGCGGCGGTCTGTAACCGTAGCATCTGCATTCGTTATTCGGCGCTCACAGAGCGCCGCTACAACTGCAAGCGGCGGAACAATTCGTCGAGTGGCAATTGAATGCCGATGTAAAACTCGCCGAAATCCGCGTACTCTGCGCTGACGGGATCGAAACGCATTTTATAAACGATCGCTTTAATCTGGAACGTATCGCGCGCAAACAGAGTCACGCCCCATTCTGCGTCGTCGAGGCCGGTTGACCCGGTGATGAGCTGTTTCACTTTCCCAGCGAACTCGCGTCCGACTGCGGCATGTCCTTTCATCAGTTTACGGCGCTCATCATACGGCAGCGCGTACCAATTCCGCTGTTCGCCACGGCGTTTGCTCATGTTATAAAAGCAAACGACCGGCCAATCGGGCAGCGTGGGATAAACGCGGTCCTGCCGGTAATGTTTCATGCGCTCGCGAAATGTCGCCAGAGCTTCATCGAGTTTTGCGGAATTGTTCCGAACGCTGGACTCCAGCGTCTGTGCGTATTCGTCTTCGCTCGTGATGTATTCGCTTTCCTCGGTCAGCGACAGATAACTGTAAACCGGGGTCAGCACGTCTGCGCCTAACGAGAGCGAGAGCTGTTTTTCAATCTTGTTGGCATTATGCAGGTCGGGCGTGATCAACATGAAACCGATGTCGGCTTTCGGCGTGACTATGCTAAGCGTGAGCAATTGGGTTGACTCCATCGCACGCACTTCCTGCACCAGCGACGAAAGGTTTGTTTTTGCCGCATTTTGGTCTTCACGGCTCAGCAATTGCCATTGGCCATACTCGACCTGGTAAAACAAATGCAGACAATGCCAGCCCTCTTCGGGAACCAGCGCGATGTTTTTATCGGTCATCGCGCTTAGTTTCGGACGCGAAAATTTCTGGTCAAGGGTAGCGCATGCGTCTCGCGTGTTGGCGAGCGCGTCCCGCGATCGCGGACTTCTCCCGCGATTCCTCATCTCGCGAGCGGCGAAGTCTTAAGAAAAGATCGTTTTGGCCTGACGCCAAAACCAGCACGCGGGACGCGTGCGCTACCCGAGCGTTTGCGCCGCTTTCGGCAAATGCGCCATGCAGTACTCCTCGCCATCGCGTGCAACGCGGAAGTCGAGGTTCGGATCGCTCAATTCGGTCGCGCCGCAGACTGCGCATTTATGAAGCGGCTCGGCTTCGCTTCGAGAACTCTGCGCGTAACGTTTTCTTCGCGCTGAGACTTCGCCGCGATGGCGAGCGTCATGAATAATTTCTGGTCCGAAAAAGATCAAATAATTGGCCAGGGCAGCCACCAGCGCCATTCGATAGGAATTCGGGCTCACAACAAAACCGAACAACAAGAACGCTGCCGATACCCAGGCGATCCATTTGATTTTCGCCGGCAAAATAAAGAAAAGATAGATCACCTGATCGGGATAGAACCGGGCGAAAGCGAAAAACAACGACGCGTACAACATTGAGTTGGAAAAACGCGCTCCGAAGAAAAATGCGGCCGCTGTCGTGCCGATCATTCCGACGATGAAATAAAGCGTGAGGCGAAAGGCTCCCCACGCCTGTTCAAGGCCTTCGCCGATGAACCAGAGAAACCAAAGGAGAAGGAAAACCCATAAAAAACTGTTGGTCTGCGGAAGAAAAATATACGTGATCAGTCGCCAAATTTCGCCGTGGCGGATCCGCGCCGGGTCCAGGTCAAGCATGAAACCAAAACCCGGGTTTAAACGAACCAGCAAAAAAGTGAGCCCAGTAAAGGCGACCACAATGCGCATCAACCCCGGAATGCCAAGAAAACCGAAGCGCCGTTCAAGTTTGTCGAGTAGAGGCATCGTTCGGCGACAGTAGCGCAACAATCCCTCACCTCAATCCTCTCCCTTTCGGAAAGCGAGAGGCGGATCTTGAGCCACTGCGAGTGAAAAATGTGGACGTTCGGATCCTTACCTCTCCTCCTCAACCGAGGAGAGGATGAAGGTGAGGAGTCGAAATCCAACCCGATGACTGATCATGCGAACGCTTGCGCTGCTATTCGTGCAGTCTAGTTTGGCGCGTGAGCGAAGAGGCACCAAAGAAAACGCCGCTTTACGAAGAACATGCTCGGCTCGGCGGGAGAATGGTTCCCTTCGCCGGGTGGCTCATGCCGGTCCAATACACGAGCATCGTCGAGGAACACCAAGCCGTGCGAAACAATGTCGGCGTCTTCGATATTTCGCACATGGGACAATTGATCGTGGAGGGGCCAGGCGCATGCGAATGGCTCAACACCATGCTCACGAATAACGTCGGCAAGCTCGACGTTGGCACGGGTCAATACACTTTTCTCCTGAACGACCGTGGCGGCATCATCGATGACCTGATTGTTTATCGAATTGGCCAGATGGAATTTCTGCTCGTAGTAAACGCGGCGCGAGCAGACGAGGATTTCGCGTGGCTCCAGGACCATCTTCCAAATGTAGAGGCGGCTGTGTCAGCCGCACGTGAGGTCCATTTCGTCAATCGAAGCGCGGATTTTGGGGGAGTCGCGATTCAAGGTCCGCGGATCGCCGAGTTTTTTCACACGCTGTTCGGCAACGATGCCAATCTTCCCCCGCGAAATTCGATTGCCGATTTTCCATTCGATGGGACGACTGTCTCGGTGGCGCGTACCGGTTACACGGGCGAGGACGGGATTGAAGTTTTCTTTCGCTCAAGCGATGCGGCGAAGTTTTGGAACGCCGCGCTCGAAAGAGGCAAGCCGTTCGGAATTAAGCCGTGCGGTCTCGGTGCGCGCGATACGTTGCGCCTGGAAATGTGCTACCCGCTGAACGGTTCCGATCTGTCGCCGGAACGAAATCCGATCGAGGCCGGGCTCGGATTCTTCGTCGATCTGACAAAACCAAATTTCATTGGACGGGACGTTTTGTTTGAAACAAAAGAAAACGGACCGCGCGAAAAGCTGGTGCCGTTTCGAATGAAAGAGAAAGGACCGCCACCGCGACCACATTACGCAGTCTTCGAGAACGGGGAACGCGTCGGCGAAGTCACAAGCGGAACGCTTTCTCCGAGCTTGAACTGGGGTGTCGGCATGGCGTATGTCTCCACGGCGCGCGCGAAAATCGGCGCCCAGATCGATATCGAAATTCGCGGACAAAAATTTCCGGCTACCATAGAAAGGAAACCGCTCTACAAAAAACCATGAATGTCCCTGACGACCTCCGCTACACCGAATCACACGAATGGATTAAACGCGAAGGCGACAACGTGCGTGTCGGCATTACCGATCACGCCCAATCCGAATTGACTGACGTGGTTTACGTCGAGTTGCCAAAAATGGATCGACAGGCAAACGCAAAAGAAGCAATCGCAGTCGTTGAATCCGTGAAAGCAGCGAGCGACATCTACGCGCCGGTGAAAGGGACCGTGGTGGAAGTAAACAAAGCGCTGGAAGCGGACCCGGGGCTGATCAACCGCGAACCATACGGCCAGGGCTGGATTTTCGTTCTCAAGCTCGACAACGCCGACGATCTCAAGCAATTGAAAGACGCAGAAGCTTACGAAAAGCAGATCGGCTAACATCCCCGTGCATGGTGCCCGCCTTGCTCGCTTGCGTAGTCCACGCAGTTCCTGGCCTTTCGCTCGGACTGAATGTGATCTGCCGCGATGAAGGTCAGATATTTCAAGTCACCAAACGATTTTCGCAGATGGCTGGAGAAGAATCACGCAACCACGCAAGAACTATGGGTTGGTTATTACAAGAAAAGCTCTCAGCAACCGAGCATGACCTGGCCGGAATCCGTAGATGAAGCACTCTGCTTTGGTTGGATCGATGGGATCCGCAAGAGCGTCGATGATTTACGTTACACTATTCGATTTACGCCACGGAGACGTGGAAGCATTTGGAGCGCCGTCAACATCAAACGTGCACAGGAGCTAAGCGATCAGGGTTTGATGCAGCCTGCGGGCACGGCCGCGTTTAATGCGCGCAAAGAAAATAAGTCGGGAATTTATTCCTACGAACAAAGGAGCCAAAAGCTCGCCGCGCCTTATGAAAAAAGGCTGAGACAAGACAAAGCCGCCTGGGATTTCTTTTACGCTCAGCCACCTTCATATCGAAAAGCAATCGGGTGGTGGGTCGTGAGCGCAAAACAAGAAGCAACCCGGCTCAAGCGGCTAGAAAAACTGATGAAAGAATCGGCCAGAGGAAAACGACTTCTATAATGCGAGCCGCAAGATTATTTGTCGTCAGCTTTTCTTAATAGCGAAGCCGATATAACCCCAGCGGCCCCATTCGTAGTGCGAGGTCTGTTGTGCGTCGCGGCGTCCGGTCTTTTTATCGTGGGCGTACGTCTTGGTCACGAATTCGGGAAACGCCGCGTTCATCTGCACGTCGTGCGACACGAGCAATCCGCCGTCGCGCAGGCGCGGCCAAAATTGGCGAAACTCCCAGAGCATGTGGCGGTAACTATGCGAGCTGTCATGCAGAAATATGTCGATGGACGAAGGGAGCCGATCGCTCTTGAGGAAATCTTCCACTTTGCCGCGCATCGGCGCGAAACCGGCGGAGGCGGATCGCAATTCATCTGGAATCAACGCCCCTTGTTCGCATTCCTGGCTCAATTCAATGCTGTACAGTTTGGCTGCCACGAGCTTCTCGTCCGCGAGCGCTTTCAAGATA
>QHPC01000239.1 GCA_003218915.1 Verrucomicrobiota bacterium | reverse complement strand
TCGTCGCATACGACCAAAGCGTGCGGGAAAACGCCATGAGCAATCCCGCGCCCAGCGCGGGCGCAGCCACCATAAGATGCGTAACACCCAATTCCTCGGGCTTCTTGGTGCCTCTCTTTCGTCGCTTCGCCGCAGCTAGATATGACGCTGTAATGATCAGCTCCGCCACGACTAACGTGAGCATTGCGCAAGCAAGCGCCGCGAAAAGCGCGGACGAAAGATTGATCCGCTGCGCGACGTTTCCAAAGGGCACTAGCGACGCGAGATGAGCGAGAATAATCCATAACGGAACGCCCGGTGGATGCGCGATCCCCAGGCCCCGGGCAACTACGATTAGCTCGCCGCTGTCAGTCGGAGTGACCGTCGGCGCGAGCGTCCGGCTATAAAGAAGGAGCGCGACAAGAAACACGGTCCCGGCGCAGAGTAACTGTACCGCAGTCAAAGAAGTGATTCGAGAATTCGCCGGCTGGGCAGACTTTGATTTCGACTCGGACGTCGGCACGCTCTGCTGAGTCGTACCTCTAAGATCTTTCGTGTCCTTCGAAAGCTCGCGCGCCATTGCCTATCGTCTCGCAAACTCGCTGTCCTGCAAATCAGGGACCAAGGCCGAGTTCATAGAACCACATGTCTGTCTCAAACCGTCCTCGCATCGCTTTTGACGAGCCATCAGTCAAACGAGAAACTCAGTCCTTAAATCAAGTTTCTTGTGTCCTGCACTTTCTTCGCTTGAATCGCGCATGATGAAACTCCGAGATTTTTCGCGGTCCCCGATTATTTCGGGGTTGTCGATCTTAGCTGCCGCGCATTGCACGGCCTTCGCCACAAACGTCATTGCACAAACCCTAACTGCCACGCCATCCGCCTCGCCGGCACCGACCGATTACGATCTCCGCTGGGGCGTAAAGATTCCCATGCGTGACAAGGTGGAGCTGAACGCAACGTTATATTTGCCGAAAACTCCCGATGGCTCGTCACCGAAGACGCCGGTCATCTTCACCCTGACGCCTTACATCTCTGATAGCTATCACGCGCGCGGCGCTTACTTCGCATCGCATGGCTACGCATTCGCGCTCGTCGACGTTCGCGGTCGCGGAAATTCCGGCGGCGAATTCGAGCCGTTTGCAAATGATCCTCGGGACGGGCACGACTTGGTCGAGTGGTTCGCTAAACAACCATTTTGCGACGGAAAAGTTGCGATGTGGGGCGGTTCGTACGCGGGGTTTGATCAATGGGCAACGGCGAAAGAATTCCCGCCACACTTGGCGACGATTGTTCCCGCAGCGGCCGCTCATCCGGGTCTCGATTATCCGTTTTCCCAGAATGTCGGCATATCGTACGACATGCAATGGTACACTTTCACCAGTGGCCGGACCGGACAGCAAAACCTTTTCGGTGATCAAAAATTTTGGCGAACGAAGTTCCTCGATGCCTACAAGAAACATATCCCCTTCAAATCGTTGGACTCGTTTGTCGGAAATCCGTCCGTCAATTTTCAACGCATCCTCAAACATCCCACACTCGATGCGTACTACGACGCGATGGTACCAACGCGCGAGCAGTTCCAAAAAATCACTGTCCCCGTCCTGACAATCACGGCGCAATACGATGGGGATGAGCTTGGCGCACTTAGCTATTACCGAGATCATCTGGCAAACAGCTCTCCAGAAGTCCGCGCGAAACATTTTCTGGTCATCGGCCCGTGGGATCACGCGGGCACGCGTACACCTACGGATGAAGTCGCCGGCGTAAAGTTCGGACCCGGAGCCGTTATCGATCTGAATGATCTGCATCGGCAATGGTATGACTGGACAATGAAAAGCGGCCCGCGGCCGGAATTTCTCAAGAACCAGGTTGCTTACTATTTGCTCGCAGCCGGCAACAGCGGCGCCAATGGCGAGTGGAAGTACGCCGATAATTTCGAAACACTGGTCGCGAACCCGAAAATCTTTTACCTCGATTCGAAAAACGGCGACGCGAATGGATTGTTTCGTTCCGGCTCGCTTGTCGAAAAGCGGCCCAATGACGGTTCGGACACTTTCACCTACGATCCGCTGGATACCACGCGTGGCGAAACAGTTGATGGGATCGATCCGAAAGAGAAAACGGCAGGTATCGATCAAACGTATCCTTTGAGTATTGGCAATGATGGTTTGGTGTACCACACGGACGCGCTTCTCAACGAAACACCGTTCATCGGCTGTCCGGCGGTAACGTTGTGGGTATCGATCGACACACCTGATGTCGATCTCTCCGCCAACCTGTATGAAATCCAGCCGGATGGCACCAGCATCCTGCTCTGGAGCGATACTCGCCGTTTGCGCTACCGCGATTCACTGCGCGAAGCCAAACTAGTGAAGCCAGGCGAATTAGTGCGCTGCGATTTCAATCCCGGTCTCTTCGTCGCTCGCCGCCTGATGAAAGGCAGCCGGCTTCGCCTGGTCGTGTCGTCCCCAAATTCGACGCAGTGGCAAAAGAATTATTGCTCGGGCGGAGTTGTCGCCGAAGAAACGGCAAAGGACGCGCGCAGTTGCCACGTGCAGGTGTATCATGACGCAACCCATCCCAGCACGATTCAACTTCCGCTGCGATGATCCGCTGCACTCTTGGAATTTTGCTCCTCACGGGCGCGTCTTTGCTGCTTGGGAAGCCGGCGGAGACGCTTCGGAAATCGTGATCGCAATCCGTTATCTGCAAGCGGGGGGAACGAGCCACTCCCACCTCTATTTGTATGGCGAAGATGGAAAACTGCTGCGGCAATTAACGAATGATGACTCTGGACAGGATTCCGCTCCGATTTTTGCGCCTGATGGAAACGTGATTGTCTTCACGCGCGAAGAAACCAATAACGCTCGCGAATTTTGGAGCGTTGATCCACTTGGCAAAGCATTGAAAAAACTGGAGGCTGCCCCTGATTGGTACTCCTCAGCTAAAAGCTCGCCGTATTTCACAAACGTCGAGCCCGAAGAACCCGCATCTCCCAACCGGTCAGTATCACCTGAGGAATCGGCATCTCCCAGCGCGACGGCGATACCCACTTACAAATCACCTGATGGTTCTGTCGAATTGATCTTACGCGAAGATCCAAACGATGAAGATGATCAGATCGACGGGCCAGGTCATGGAAAACATTACCTGCTCCGCGATCTGAAAACAGCACAGGAAACGGAATTTGGAAAGTTACCCGGATTTTATGGCGTGTTCGGATTGCTTCACGAGAACCAGGATAAGGATCAGCATTTTCTCTTCGAAGGGACGCTGCACGTTGCATTTTTCGATTTGCATTTAAACAGCACCGACGGCGACACGGTTTTCGCGCTCGATCTCGCCGGCCCGCGCCTGGTCAGGTTATCGCCGAATTGGGCTGCTCCGATTCCGCTGCCTGGCGAAGCAGCGTTTCTCACATTTACAGAGAATCGCTACGTGCCCATCCCAGGCAGCAAGAAAACAGCGAATTGTTCCTATATGGAACACTGGGACGAAAAGCTGAGCGAGATTCGCTACGCGCGCGAAAAATCCGCGGCGCTCTGTTACGGCGCGTCGATGTATCGGCCCGGCAAAAACCCCAGTGTTATCACGCTGCGGCGCACAACCGACTAACTCACGATGAAGAAACGTTGGGCGGGGATTCTGCTTGTTAGCGTACTGTTAGTCAATGCTTCGGCTGCAACCGAATCACTGGGAAAATTGGCGAACGATTTCTGGGCGTGGCGCGCGAAGTACGCGCCATTTACCGGGGACGACGTGAATCGTATCGAGCGGCCCGGCGGGACTCGCGACTGGTCGCGCGCCAGCATAGACAAACAACAAAAGGACCTGGCCGAATTTGAGGCGCGCTGGAAGAAGCTCGACCCGGCACAATGGGCGGTTCGGCAGCAGGTGGACTACCATCTGATCGGTTCCGCTTTGGCGCGGGTGCGCTGGGAATTGGACATCAATCCAGGCTGGAAACGCGACCCCAATTTCTACATCGCTCAAACGCTCACGGCAGTTGTTGAAGCGCTCACTGTGCCGGGACCGTACGACGCAGCCCATAGCCGGGAAATTCTCACCCGAATCGAAAACATCCCGTCGATCTTGCAGCAGGGCGCTGAGAATCTGGACAAGCCTCCGGCGCCATTCGCGACCGTCGCAATTCAAGCGTTGGAAAATATTCGACCGCACCTGCATCAAATGGCCGCAGCATTGGTAAAATCCACAACTCTCAAAGAAGAGGAACTGAACGGCGCAACTGACCGCGCAGCGGACGCGCTGGAACGTTTTCGCGAGAAGCTTCGGGAAATGTTGCCGTCGCTGCCGAACGAAACCGCCCCTGGGCGTGACGCGTACGTGTTCTTTCTCAAGAACGTCGCACTAATGCCGTATTCGCCGGAAGACCTTTTGACGATGGGCAGGCAGGAATGGAACCGTGCCGTCGCGTTCGAAACGTTCGAGAAAAACCGCGACAAGGATGTGCCCGCACTGAAGACTGCGGACAACATCGTCAATTGGATCAAAGAAGCAGCGGAGAAAGAATCGCAGATCCGGAAGTTTCTTGAGGATCGCGGCATTCTTACGGTTCCTGATTGGGTTCAGCACTACACACTTCGAGCGATGCCGGAATATTTGCGTGCGCTGCAGGGATTCGGTGAAATGGACGATTTCACTTCGCCATCGCGGTTGAAAGAGAATTGCATCCGTTACCTAACCGAGCCTTCAGGAAAGCTCGGTTACTTCTGGCAGGCGACGGCGGAGGACCCGCGACCAATAACTGTTCATGAAGGAATTCCGGGTCATTACTTCCAGCTTTGCCTTTCGTGGAAGCATGAGGACCCGATCCGGCGGCATTACTATGACTCGGGAGCGAATGAAGGAATCGGCTTTTACGCAGAAGAGATGATGTTACAGGCCGGGCTATTCGATGACAGTCCGCACACGCGCGAGATCATTTACAATTTCATGCGGCTCCGCGCGCTGCGCGTGGAAGTGGACGTCAAACTTGCGCTGGGCGAATTCACCCTTGATCAGGCCGCGAAATATCTTCAGGAAAAAGTGCCCATGGACTCAGATACCGCCCGTCAGGAAGCAACTGCATTCTCTACCGGTCCCGGCCAAGCCATCACCTATCAGATCGGCAAACTACAGATAATGAAATTTCTGGCTGAGGCGCGAATGCAACAAGGCGACAAGTTCAACCTCCGCGCATTCCACGATTTCGTTTGGAAAAACGGCAACGTCCCAATTGCGTTGCAGCAGTGGGAATATCTGGACGGAAGATAGGCTGGCAGCCTGCCAGTCCAAGTCAGCAAGCTCCCTGACTCCGATCCTAATCGACGATTTCCAGGCCCATCTGGCGGGCCGTGCCAGCGATGACGCGGAAAGCGGCTTCGTCATTGCGCGCATTCAGGTCTTTGCGCTTGGTGTTCACAATGTCCATCACCTGTTTGCGCGTGACTTTTCCAACCTTGGTCTTGTTAGGCTCTTTAGAACCGGCGGCGATGTTGGCCGCCTTCTTTAACAGAATCGCCGCGGGCGGACTTTTTGTGATGAATGTAAAGGACTTGTCTTTGAAAACCGTGATCACGACCGGAAGAATGTCGCCAGCTTGCTTCTGGGTCGCTGCGTTAAATTCCTTGCAAAACGCCATAATGTTGACGCCGCGTGGACCAAGCGCTGTTCCAACCGGCGGCGCCGGGTTTGCCTGTCCTGCAGGAATTTGAAGTTTAATCTCAGCTACTTTTTCTTTTGCCATGTCGGAGAGTTATTAGTTGAGAGTCGATTGTTGATAGATCTTAACCGCGTTCTACCTGCCAATATTCGAGTTCCACTGGAGTAGCGCGGCCGAAAATGGTAACTGAGACGCGCAGTTTGCCGCGTTCCGGATCGATTTCTTCTACGATTCCGGTCTGGTTTTGGAACGGGCCGTCGGCGACTTTTACCGATTCGCCCACTTCGAAGCTGACCTTCGGTTTCACCTTTTCTTCGCGCTCTTTCATTTGCGCCAGCATGCTGTCCACCTCTGATTGCCGCATCGGGATCGGTTTGTCCTTGGTGCCGGCAAACCCGATCACGCCAGGGGTATCGCGGATGAAATACCATGTGCGCCCGACCAACTGATTGTTTTCGTCGAGCAGGTGCATGTTAACGATCAGATAGCCGGGGAAAAACTTCCGGGTCGTCTCGCTCTTCTTCCCTTTCTTGATTTCCGAGACGCGCTCAGTCGGAACGAGCACATCATAAATCAGATCGCCCATCTCCTCCGTTTTGACACGTTTCAGGATGTTCTCGCGCACCTTGTTTTCCTGACCGGAAAGTACATGCACGACGTACCATTGATCTTTGCCTGCGAGTGTCTGTGCCATAAATCAGTGCAACCGGGTAAAAAAATGGACAACATTCACCAGAACCAGATCGAAAAGCGCAACGTATCCGCCTAGCAATAACATCGCGATAGCGACGACCACCGTCGAGTCACTCAGTTCCTTGTAACGGCGGAAACCTTTTTCTTTCGGGTCCCACGGCCACGAACATTTCTGAAGCTCGACCTTAACTTCGCTGAAGAAGTTTTTGATTTTGGTAATCATCTCAAATCTAAATCGTGTTTCGTTGAAATGTTGAAGGGTTAAAGCGGCCGATTACAATGCAATTTCTTTTCTTCCGATTCACGTTTCAACGCTTCACCCCTTTAACGCGGCGTTAGCCACACGCCAGGAGGGACTCGAACCCCCAACCGACGGTTTTGGAGACCGCTACTCTACCAATTGAGCTACTGGCGTAAGTTTACTCTTCCTCTTCCGCTCCCTCTTAATCTCCTCTTCCTTCCACATCCCACAAGTGGACAGAATCAGAGAAAGAGTGTTAATCCAGAATGTCACTCACGCGACCGGCGCCGACGGTCTTGCCGCCTTCGCGAATGGCGAAGCGAATCGTCTTTTCCATTGCGATTGGCGTGATCAACTCGACTTCAATTGAGATGTTGTCGCCGGGCATGACCATTTCTACGCCGTCAGGCAATTTAACGGTGCCAGTTACGTCGGTGGTACGGAAGTAAAACTGTGGACGGTAATTGGTGAAAAACGGGGTGTGACGTCCGCCTTCCTCTTTGCTCAGCACATAGACTTCCGCCTTGAATTTCTTATGTGGAGTAATCGAACCGGGCTTCGAAATGACCTGGCCGCGCTCGACTTCTTCCTTCTTTAAGCCGCGCAACAAAACGCCAACGTTATCGCCCGCACGCGCTTCATCGAGAAGTTTGCGAAACATTTCAATGTCGGTTGCAACAGTCTTCGCGGTGGGACGAATGCCGACCAGTTCGACTTCTCCCATTTTCTTGAGAACACCGCGCTCGACACGACCTGTAGCGACGGTGCCGCGACCTTCAATGTTGAACACGTCCTCGATCGGCATCAGGAACGGCTGATCCACCGGGCGCTCCGGAACCGGGATGTAGTCGTCAATGGCCTCAACGAGGGCGAGAACCTGTTTCTCGGCCTCAGCGTCACCATTGAGCGCTTTGAGCGCGCTGCCCTTAACGATCGGGATCTTATCTCCGGGAAATTCATACTGCGTCAGCAAATCTCGCACTTCCATCTCAACGAGATCGAGAAGCTCCGGGTCATCGACCATATCGACCTTGTTCAGGAACACGACGATCGAGGGCACACCAACCTGGCGCGCCAGCAGGATATGTTCGCGCGTTTGCGGCATGGGCCCGTCCGCCGCAGAGACAACCAGGATGGCGCCGTCCATCTGCGCTGCGCCAGTGATCATGTTCTTGACGTAGTCGGCGTGGCCGGGGCAATCCACGTGTGCATAGTGGCGTTTGTCGCTCGAGTACTCCACGTGGGCAGTGTTAATCGTGATGCCGCGCTCTTTTTCTTCGGGCGCGTTGTCGATTGATTCGTATGCGCGCACTTCGGCCATGCCCTTCTTGGCCAGAGCTGCCGTAATTGCTGCCGTAAGGGTCGTCTTACCATGGTCAACGTGACCGATCGTGCCGACGTTCACGTGCGGCTTGTCGCGTTTAAATGCTTCCTTAGCCATTTCAATTCTCCTGTTTAACTAAACTCTCTATTTTTTCTAATCATCCGCTGCCGGTCTTGAGCTTATCTGGAGCCCATGACCGGGATTGAACCGGTGACCTCGTCCTTACCAAGGACGTGCTCTACCAACTGAGCTACATGGGCTGCTCGTCGCCAGCCCAGCGCCTCTGCGGCAACCCGAGCGGCAAACCGGTTTTGCCTTCTGCCAGAGATTCAAAAGTCCCAAAGCCGCGTCAAATTTGCAATTTGAACGACCATGGGACCGCCTCGTTCCAGCAAAAAGCGTCCGCAAACTAACAGCGCGCACCGTCGTGTCAAAGAAATTTCTCGGTATGACGGCGCGCCGCGGTGGCCCCAGCGAAAGGTCGCGCGGCGATGTCCCTAGACTCAACGGATTCTGCTGTTTGTCTCTTCGGGTTTTCCTCGTGTGACCAGACGCACGATGATGGCAATGATGATGAGCGCCACGATGGCAATGCCCACATTCAACGGCGTGATCAAACCCGGCCCGGGCGTTGGAGTGGGAGTAGCCGAGGGAGGAGGCGGTGCGTTTTTCGCTGCCAACATTCCCTGCACGTATTGCAAACGCTGCACAGTGTCATAGTCGTTTGGGTTTAGCTTTAACGCCGCCTGGTAATCGGCGATGGCCTTCTCATACTGCTGCAAGGAAGTGTAAGTCGCGCCTCGCTTCACCAAGTGCTCGGCATCGTTCGGGTTTTTTTCGACCAACACTGTGTAGTCTGCCAAGGCCGCATCGTAGTTTTTCAGGTTTCGGTTCGCCCAGGCGCGCCGGTCATAATTTTGCGGATCATCCGGTTGCTTCTGAATTGCCGTGGTGAAGTCCACGACCGCCTTGTCCCATTGGTTGAGACCGATCTCGGCAAAACCGCGGAACTTGTAGGCGTACGCGTCGTCGGGCTTGAGTTCGATTGCTTTATCAAAATCTGGCAATGCT
Organism: Verrucomicrobiota bacterium; assembly: GCA_003218915.1. Taxonomy (GTDB): domain Bacteria; phylum Verrucomicrobiota; class Verrucomicrobiia; order Chthoniobacterales; family UBA10450; genus Udaeobacter. The sequence continues at coordinate 27,947 of QHPC01000239.1, read as the reverse complement.
GCATCGAATTGATTTTGCATTACCGCAGTCATCCCGCGCTCGCGATAGGCGACTTCATCCTTTGGAGCGACTTCGATTGCCTTTGAGAAATCAGCAAAAGCCTCGGCGAGACGGGGAGGGTTGCCGGCACGATACGCAGTACCACGATTAGTGTAGCCACGCGGATCTTTCGGATTCGCTTCAATCGCTTTGGTGAACTCGGCAACGGCGCCGTCGAAATTCTTTTGTTGAGCCAGCTCGATCCCACGCTGCATATGGTTTGCGCCACCCCCTGCCGGTTTCGCCGGTTTCCCCAACCCGACGTGACTCGCTGCAAAACAGAGAAGTGACGCAGTGGCAATGGTAATTGTTTGCTTGTTCAAGATGTGCATTCTCATTTCAGCTAACTTTTGAGCGATTTATGGTTGTACGCGAGCAAATTAACGTGCCGAAAGCCTAAATGAACCAAACAAATTCGACGGCGGGATTTGTTCATCGACGCCATCGCACCAGCCTGTCGGAAGGCTACGCCGCAGTCTTTGCCACGGTCCTTATTTGGTCCACGCCATCACTGTTCATGTATTATTTGAATCGCTATTACGATCCGTGGGCACAAAATTTTTATCGTTATCTTGTCGCCTGTCTCGCCATTGCACCGCTCCTGATTTACCGAGCTGGTCGCGGTGCGCCCCCGCTCGACTGGCGGGCTGTAACGATGTGTCTGGTCCCATGTCTCCCCAACGTAGTTCATCAAGTCACGCAGGTCGTTGCCCTGTTCTATATGGGCCCGGGCGTTTACACGATTTTCGCCCGGGCCTCGGTAATCTTCACTGCTTTACTCGCCCTCGCATTTTTTCCTGAGGAACGGCGGGTGATTCGCCAATGGCAGTTCCAGGTGGGCACGCTCCTCGGCTTAATTGGAGCCTTTGGCGTAATCTGGTTTCAACCAGGTCGAGAAACAGAACACATGAAACTGCCCGGATTATTCATCGCTTTCACGGCCACATTTTGTTGGGCGCTCTATGGTGTCCTGATTAAGCGCCCTTCCATGCAGCTTGGCCCGACACGCAGCTTTGGGCTGGTCAGCTTGATTACGTCGATCCTGTTACTTCCGCTTACATTCGCGTTTGGGAAAATTACCGCACCACTTCATGCCGGAGCGCAGGTAAACTTGGTTTTGATCGTCTCGGCTGTGACCTGCATTACGCTGGCGCACGTCTTGTACTACATCGCCATTCGCGAAATCGGCGTGGCGCTCGCGCAAACACTTCAACTCCTTTGCCCGGCACTCGCTCTGGGCCTCTCGGCTTGGATTTATGGTGAACGACTGACTCAAGCTCAGCTTTGGAGCGCCGCCATTCTGCTCCTGGGTGCGTTCTTGGCCATGCGCGTGAAACCGGTCGCCACGACCGAAACTGCGGAGAATATTTGAGCGCTAGACACTGCGCGCAGACTTGGATTATCCAGTATCCAGAATCGAGTATCCAACATCTGCTTCCATCCTGTGAATCTCAAGAAATACCTACGGACCCGCCAGAAAGAGATCGACCGTGCACTGGATCGCTATTTGCCCAAAGCGAGTACCAAACCTGCTACGCTCCATAAGGCGATGCGCTACAGTCTTTTTGCCGGAGGCAAACGATTGCGACCAATTCTTTGTCTCGCTGCGACTCAAGCTTGTCGCGGCAACATCGATAACGCGCTTCCCCTCGCCTGCGCCGTCGAATGTATCCACACCTATTCATTGGTGCACGACGATCTTCCCAGCATGGATAATGACGATTTCCGGCGCGGCCGCCCCACGTGCCAAATTGTGTCAACTGCCAAGCCCGCGCCGCGTTACGATATCTCAGTTTTGTTGCGTGAGGTTGCGGTCGCAGCCGGGAGCCGAAGACTGATCGCTGGTCAAGTGGCCGATCTCGAAGCGGAAGGCAAGAGAGTCAAACGCGATCAGCTGCGATTTATCCATGAGAACAAAACGGCAGCCATGTTGAAAAGCTCGGTCCGGCTGGGCGCGATGAGCGCCAACGCAGACACCAGGAAACTTTCCGCTATCACACAGTTCGGGGAGCGACTTGGTCTCGCTTTCCAAGTCATCGACGATATCCTCGATGTAACCCAAACTTCGGAAATATTAGGGAAAAGCGCCGGCAAAGATGTCGCGGCAAAAAAAGCGACTTATCCTGCGGTGATTGGTCTGGAGAAATCACGAGCTGAAGCGAGGCGGCTCACGCGTCAGGCGCACGATGCTCTGTCTGTATTCCGCGGGAGCGACGCTGAAGCGCTTCACGCGCTCGCAAACTACCTTCTCGAACGCGAGTATTAAGAATCTGGGAGCACAGGCTGCCAGCCTGTAGTTGTCGGCACCCCTGCCGACAACATCTTTTGCACACGCAAGATGAAGTGACGCCATTCCCGGCCTCGACAAGTTACCGAGACCTGCAGGCGAGCAGCCTGCTCCCCAAAACCAGCCGCGTGGAGAATTACACCAGCGCGAGGTTTGGATCGACCTCTTCGGTCACTTTGGATTCAAATCTCGTCCGTGATCGTAACAACGCGGCAAATGCAATCATCGCCGCATTGTCCGTGCACAACCACGGCTCTGCATTTTTGAATTCAAATCCTTCGCGCACACATGCTTCCCCCAATTGTTTTCGCAATTCCTGATTGCAACTAACACCACCGCTTACTGTCACAAGACTGACGCGGTATTTCTGCGCTGCCGCAATTGTCTTTCGCACGAGTACATCAATAACCGCCTCTTGGAAGGAAGCACAGAGGTCGCTAATCACGTCGTCCCGAGCGGAGTCGAGGGATCCCGTGGCGTTACCCACAGAGTTCTTCATCGCGGTTTCTCGACTTCGCTTCACCTCGCTCGAAATGACAATCTTCGGCAGCAAATAGCGCACGGCTGTTTTCAACCCGCTAAAACTGAAGTTCTCCGAGTCGAGCATGCTGCGCGGCAAGTCAAAACGAGTTGGATCGCCGCCGCACGCGTGCTTTTCAATCTCCGGTCCGCCGGGATATCGCAATCCCAGCATCTTGGCGACTTTATCTAATGCTTCGCCGGCGGCATCATCGACGGTTCGGCCGATTAATTGATAATCGCCGAGGTCACGCACGAAGATCAACATCGTGTGTCCGCCGCTAACGATAAGGGAAACATTCTGGCGGATTTGGTTTCCGTTCTCTACGTCTCCAAAGAAAGGCGAGAGCAAATGTCCCTCGAGATGATTGATGGCGAGGTAAGGTTTGGCAAAACCGATCGCCAATCCTTTGGCAATCGACGCGCCGATCATGAGTGAACTCGCCAGACCCGGTCCGCTGGTCGCGGCAAATGCGTCGACTTCTGACAAGCCAATGTTTGCGGAACTCGCAGCGCGATCGAGCAGCCGCGGGGCGCAGATAAGGTGGTTCCGGGACGCGATCTCCGGCACGATCCCGCCATACTTTTCATGCGCGGCGATTTGCGATGCCACGTCACTGGCAAGCAACTCCGACCGTGAGTCGCCGTTACGTCCACGTAAGATCGCAACGCCGGTTTCGTCACACGAGGTTTCTAATGCCAATACTGTCACAAGATAATTGTAGGGCAGGCGCTTCGCCTGCCAAACGGGGCAACCGACGCGGTTGCCCTACAATCCAACACGACAGCGCTTTATTTCTTTACCGCTTGGGCTTTCGGCGCGTTTTCTTGCGCGTAAATCATAACGCCCTTGAGCGCATCAATCGCTCGTAACATCTGCGGGTCTCTGGCCTTGATAATGCTTTTCTCGTCCTCGGGTTTCATATTTCCCGCATTGCGCAGAGCAAAAAAGGAACGCTCCTGCTCAGGGGTCACCGCAACACGAATATTCGGCGTCACGCCATTACCCTGGATGACCTGTTTGCTCGGCGTGTAGTATTTCGCGGTCGTAAACCGCACTGCGGAGCCGTCCGGCAACTGCATGACATTCTGCACAGAACCTTTTCCAAAAGTTGTTTCGCCGACAAGCACCGCTCGATGCAAATCCTTCAGCGCCCCGGCAACGATTTCTGCTCCGCTTGCGCTGCCTTCGTTGATCAACACCACCATTGGAAAGTTCGCGCGTTCCTTTTTCGCGCCGGAAGTTGAATAATCATGCTGTTGCGAAGCGACGCGGCCCTGCGTTGAGACGACTTTTGTGTTGGGCGGCAGGAACTGCGCGCAGACATCAACCGCGCTATTTAACAGCCCACCCGGATTGTTCCGCAAATCGAGAATGAGCGACTGCATCCCCTGCTTCTGCAGTTCATCGAGCGCTTTCGACAGTTCGTCGGCGGTAGGCTCGTTGAACTGCACCAAGCGGACATAACCGATCTTGAATGGGCCGGTCAGATCCGGGTCAAGCAATCGCACTCCTTTGACGCTCTGGATTTTGATCTCTGCGCGTTGCAGCGTGTATTCCTTAATTTCCTTGGTCGAGGGCCGCAGCAGCGTCAGCGTTATTTTTGCCCCAGAAGGTCCGCGCAAAACATTGATGGCGTCCTGGAGATCCATTCTTTCCGTTGAGATGCCGTTGATCCGCAAGATCTGGTCACCAGAGAGGATCCCAGCCTTGGCCGCAGGCGTGTCCTCCATCGCTGTAATCACGGTAGGCAGGCCGTTTTTCATCGAAACTTCGATCCCAAGACCGTTAAAACGACTGCGCGTGTCGTCCTGCATATCCCGGAAATCATCGGGATCCATGAACTGGCTATGCGGGTCCAGCGAGGAAAGCATCCCCTTCATTGCCGCGTTGATGAGATCGTGATAGCTGGTCTTGTTCTCATCCACGTAATCCTGACGAATCAATTCGAGCGCTTTTGCGAAAATTGAAATTTGCGCATAGCCGTTATCCTCTTCACTCTTTGCCGGTGGCGCCTCCTGTGCGAAGGCAGAAAAAACACCCAGCAAGAGACAAGCCAACGTCGGCAGAATCATGAAGCGTCTCATACTTGGACCCCAACTTGAAAAACAGGCTCACCATCGCTCACGGGAAATTTTTGGCAACACCCAACGCAAACTGTTGTCTTAACTTGCGCGCCAATGAAAACGGTCTTTAGCGTTAAAACTTTCTCCTTCGTCCTTTTCCTCTCCGCGCTCTGTCTTTTTCGAGGTTTCGCTGCGGAAGCCGAAGACGGCGAGTATGAGGCCGTTGCCGAGGAATTCATTAAAGGTTATTTGAGCGCTCACCCCCTCGAGGGGACCGCTCTCGGTCTTCACGAGTACGACGGCAAAATCACCGATTACAGTCGCCTCGCGCTCGACGCCGAGCTTTCCCGGTTACGGCGCTTCGATGATCGGCTGAGCAAGTTCGACTCGGGCAAGCTGAGTCCCCGCCAATCCATCGATCTGCGAATCCTCCAGGCTGCCGTGAAGAAAGACCTCTTTGAAATGCAGGACATGTCAGTCTTCGAGCGAAATCCCATGGTTTATGCCCGTGCAGCGGACATGAATGTCTATATCAAGAGGAATTTCGCGCCGCTCGAGGATCGCGTTCGCAGCTTGGCTGCGATCGAATCGCAAATCCCAAATATCCTCATCGCCGCGAGGACAAACCTCAATGACGTCCTTCCAAAACCGTACGTTGAGCTCGCCATTCAGATCGCGAAAGGTTCCGCAGATTTCCTGAAAAAAGATCTCGTTGCCGCTATCGGCAGCCTCAAAGACGAACAGCTTCGCGTCGCCTTTCATGAGGCCAACCGCAAAGCCGCAAATGCGCTCAACGATTATGCCGCGTGGCTGCAGCGAGAGAAACTTCCGAAAGCCTCCATGGATTTCGCGTTGGGCGAAGAAAAATTCAGGCGCTTCCTGGCCCAGACGGAGTTCGTCGATCTTCCTCCGCAAAAAGTCCTTGAGATCGGCGTGGAGCAATTGAAAGCGGAACAAACAGCGTTCGCCGAAGCGGCAAAAAAAATCGATCCGAACAAGTCTCCAATCGACGTTTTTAAGCAAATTCAAAGCGAACATCCCACGCCGCAAAATCTCATCCCGGATGTGGCCAAAGATCTGGACAAAATTCGCAAATACGTCTTGAGCCGTCGCTTGGTGGGCATCCCATCTGAGGTCCGGACGAAGGTCAAAGAGACCCCGCAATACCTGCGCGCCACCTCTTTCGCGTCGATGGATACGCCGGGTCCGTTCGAGAAACGCGCCAATGAGGCCTATTACTACGTCACGCCTACAGAGAACGACTGGCCGGAGAAACAAAAAGAGGAATGGCTCACCGCCTTTAATTATTACACTTCCGACGTCGTCTCAATTCACGAAGCTTACCCTGGTCATTATGTGCAGTTCCTGCACCTGAACGCATCGCCGGCGAGCAAGGTGGAAAAAATCTTCGGCAGCTACGCGTTCGTCGAAGGATGGGCGCATTACTGCGAAAAAATGATGCTCGACGAAGGCTACGGCAGTTCCACCAACTCGACCCCCAGCGAAGACGAGGTGAAACGCGCGGCCAAATATCGCATGGCGCAGGCCGACGAAGCGTTGCTTCGTCTATGCAGATTATGTGTGTCGATCAAGATGCACACGCAGAAGATGTCGCTCGACGAGGCAACAAAATTCTTTCGGGAAAACTGTTATTACGAGGAAAAGCCGGCACGCCAGGAAGCAATTCGCGGCACCTTCGATCCCGGTTATCTCAATTATACCCTGGGCAAACTGCAGATTTTGAAATTACGCGACGATTACAAAGCACAGCAGGGCGACGATTTCTCACTGCAGAAATTCCACAACGAGCTGCTCAATCACGGCATGCCGCCCATTCGTTTCCTTCGCGAAATCATGCTCAAAGACCAGAGCAAATGGGATCAGGTGCTCTAAGTAAAAGTTAAAAGGTTGAAGGGTTGCAAAGTTACAAAGTTTAGGTGCGCTGAGCAGTAGGCTTCCCTTGTGACTTTTTAACCACTTGAGTCTTTTAACTCTCTACCAGGGTATTTCCTTCCGATCGCGCAAAAATTTTCCCGTCAGCTTTTGCGGCGCATCAGCAGCGAGCCACACAATCGTGTCCGCACCTTCCTCCACGGAGCGGGCAGCGCCTTGACCACCCATATCCGTGCGTACCCAGCCGGGGCAAACGGAATTCACCGCAAACTTCGGCAACGCGGTGGCCAGCTGCGAGGTCACACCGTTGAGCGCAGTTTTCGAAATGCAGTAGGCCGGCGACCAACCATCAGCGCCGCCGGTCAACTGACCGCCGCCACTGGAGACATTGATTACGCGCGGCGCTTTGCTTTTCCTGAGCAAGGGCGCGAATGCGTGTGTCACGCGCAGCGCGCCGAGCGTATTTGTCTCAAGCGTCTTGCGCAATAGTTCGTCGCTGATCTCCAGAATTGCATTGTCGCCGTCAACAATGATCCCAGCATTATTCACGAGCACATCCAGATGATCGGCAGCTTTGGCAAACTCGCGCGCAGCGGCGGTGACACTTGCATTATTCGCGACGTCGATCTCCAGAAAGATTGCCTTCCCGTCTTTCCCCGCAATCTCAGTCGCCGCCTTGCGACCGGCGTCCCGGTTCCGGGCACCGACGAAGACCTTAAATCCCTTTCCCGTGAGCTGACGCGCGACCTCGTAGCCAATCCCTTTATTCGCGCCCGTAACCAATGCCGTCTTCATGTGTGACGATGCGACATCGCTTAATCGGCGAGGCCGTCGTCGTTCTCTCCTGGCAACAGGTTCCTCAGCATTGGTTGCGGATTCGATGGCAACTCTTCCACGTCGCGTAGTTTTTTCGTGATAACGCGAGATCGAACATCGACATCCTCCATCTTGCGTGAGGCTTGATCGATTTTCTCTTTCACCGCCGATAATGCGTCACCGAATTTTCCGAACTCAGTTTTCACTGCCGCCAGCAGATTCCAGACCTCGCTTGAGCGTTTTTGAATCGTAAGCGTGCGAAAACCCATTTGCAGACTGTTGAGCAATGCGGCCAGCGTAGTCGGTCCAACGAAGGTCACCCGGCAATCGCGCTGCACGTTTTGAACCAGACCCACACGGCGAATCGCTTCCGCGTAGAGTCCTTCGCTTGGCAAAAACAAGAGAGCAAAGTCGGTCGTTTTTGGCGGATTAATGTATTTCTCGCAAATATCTTTCGCGCAGCGCTTCAACTGCGTCTCCAGGATTTTCATCGCCGCTTCCACCGCTGTGGAATCGCCACTTTCCTGCGCTACCGTCAAGCGCTCGTAATGTTCCATCGGAAATTTCGCGTCAACTGGTAACCAGACCGGCGCGCCGTTCTCGTCACCGGGCAACTTGATTGCAAACTCAACACGCTCATCAGTGTCATCGCGAGTCTTCATGTTTTTAGCAAACTGCCCGGGCGTCAGCATTTCTTCCAACAAGACGCCGAGCTGCCATTCACTCCAGCCGCCGCGCGTTTTCACGTTCGGGCGATCGCTCACTAATTTGAACGATTCGCCGAGGCGTTTTTCCAGTGTGCCCTGCAATTTTTCATCAACAGTGGCCCGCATTTTGTCGATTTGCTTGGAGTTGTCCTCCTGCAATTGCGTCAAGCGTAGATCGACAATTGATCGCACCCCTTCGAGGGACTTCGTCAGTTCTTCGCGTTGCGTTTTCGCGGCATTCGCACCTTCTTCGCGGCTACGTGCCATCTCTTCGCGAAGCATCCGCTCGCTTCGCTCTTGCGCGCGTTCGAGTAACTCAAGTTTTCCGGCAAGCGCCACATCGCCAGATCCGGCGCGCCGTGTCAGCAGCAAGATAATTGCGACAAGCAGGCCCGCTCCAAGCACGCCGATGACTAGATAAAGAACGTTCATTTTCCTCGATGAAATTCCCTCCTTTTAACAATCAAGAGATTCCTCGACTTCGCTCGGAATGACAAGAGCGACTGGAACTGTAACTGCACGCCGCCATTTACGGCGCGGGCAAGGGCAAATCGTGCCGTTAGACGAGACCGACATACCCCACGGATGATTTCCCAGTAATGGCTAAATATCTCATGGTGCCGGGATAGAGGACTAAAAACTTGACTTATACTTGACACATTCCTGGATGGCCGGCCCAAAGCAACTTGACTTATGCTTGACTAATCGGGTGGCTTACAAGCCAGTTTACGAGATAACACCAGTACTACTCACGGAGGTCGAGCAGATCGCCGCGTTGCGCGAACGCATCCTGGCCGCGGCAATACAGGTGGCGTGGATTCCAGCGTTGCAGAAAGACACCCGCATCCGCAACGCGCATTCTTCAACGGCAATTGAGGGCAATCCCCTGACGTTGGAGCAGGTGCGCGCAATCGAAGAAGGTCGGGAGATTCCGGCGACAGCGCGGCGTGCCCGCCGGGAGGTGGCAAATTATTTCGCTGGATTGCGCTTCGTGGAAAAGAACGCTCAACGTAACGTTATTACGCACGCGGAGGTATTGAAGTTGCACCGCATCATGGCCGGTGAAGTGATGGATCAGGGAATGGCCGGGCAGTACCGAACGATTCGCGTGCGCGTAGGCAGTTATGTGGCGCCGCCCCCGGACCGAGTGCGCCTGATGATGTCAGACCTGCTTGAGTGGTGGAACAAAGACGCGCCAAAATTTTCCCCGATCCTCAGCTCGGCCATCGTGCACCACCGGTTTGAAACCATTCACCCGTTTGCCGACGGCAACGGAAGGGCCGGGCGCATGCTCAGTCTATGGGAGCTTTATCGGCGGGGTTTCGACAATCACCACATTTTTTCGATCGACGAATTTTATTGGGAAGATCGTCCACGCTATTACTCCGCTTTGGAAAGGGTACAGCAGCAAAACGGCGACCTGACGAACTGGATCGAGTACAGCGCGGCCGGATTGCGCCTGACGCTGGAGCGAGTCTGGAGCCGGCTTCAAAAACTGACGGCACGCTCAGGCAAGGCCAAGCTGGTCCTTCGTCCGAAACAGGAGCAACTGCTGCATCTTTTGCGTGAACGCAAGGCGCTGACACCGCGTGAAATCTGGGATGGAATAGGCATATCGAAACAAGGCGCGCTCGATCTATTGCGACCATTGATCAAAGCCGGTTTGGTGCGCCGGATTGGAACAAAGAAGACGGGCCGTTATGTGTTGAGATGAAAGTAAAACTCGCAAGCGAGAGGCTTGCGCCGGTCTAAAATCGCACTTTCACCCCCCCATACGCCGCGCGGCCAAGGGCGGGAAAGCCGAACACTTCCGAGTAATGTTCGTTCGCCATATTATCAATCCGGCCGAAGATCGACAGGTGCGGATTCACTTCATACTCCGCTGCAATGTTCACGAAACTGTAATCCTCGATGTCGAAGTTTGGGCCGCCGAAGTTAAGTTCCTCGCGTGCGTTTACGAACTTGGCCTCGACCACAGTTCGCAGTTTTTTCCACCAAAGATACGAAGCTGAAACGTAAAGTTCGTTGCGCGGCCGTCGGGGCAAACGCGCACCTTGTAGTTGTGAAATGTCTTTCGAGGAAGTCTTTTCTGCCTCCAGATAAGTGTAGCTCGCCGTGAACAAAAGGTTGGTGATCGGTTGCGCGCGTAATTCGGCTTCCAAGCCCTGAGTCTCGGCTGCGCCGAGGTTGAGCGTCTGAAAAAGTCCGTTCGATCCGATCGCGTTCGACAGGTCATTGTGAAAATAAGTCAGGCCGGCGGCAACCCGGCTCTCCCAGAGTTCCTGTCTGACTCCGATGTCCCAGCCAAAATCGTGCTCCGGCCTTAATCCGAAATTATTTCCGAAAATCTTATCCTGACTGCTTGGCGGACTGAATCCGGTTGCCACACTGGAGTGTAAGATCGTGTTTGTCCTGTCGATCTTGTAACTGCCGGCGACCCGATAAGTCCAGACACCGCCGAATTGATTGAAATGATCAAAACGCCCGCCAGCGACGAAGATCAAGTTCTCGATCGGCGTCACCGTCGCCTGCAAGAATCCCGCGATCTCTTCAGTGTGATCGCTCACGAACGTTGGTTGCGGTCCAAAGATTTGCAGAACAAACGGACGCTCTTGGCCTGCGTTGACGCGGCTGTAGAAAAAGCCGGACGTGAGCGTGAGCCACGAGGCAGGACGCAAATCATTTTGATAATCAACTTGTGTCCGTTCAAAGAGCGCGCGTGTCGGCCCCACGAACCCGTCCTCATTTGGATCGTTTATTTGTCGCTCGTGATCGTAACTGACAATCAATTTGTGTTGCCACCACTCGGTCGGCTTCCAATCGATGTGGGGGCCGATTAACCAACGCTCCGTGAGAAAGTGATCAATGGGACGCGGATCGAAGATGGTGTTTGGATTTCCAGTGTCGCTTACCGAGTAAGTGAACAAGCTGCCGATCCGCAGTTGTTCGTCAGGCGACCAGCCCACATCGGTAATTGCAGCAGTGTTGCGGTAATTATTGTTTGGACGCGCGTTGTCGGTGTCGAAGCGGCTGGCACCGACTGAATAATCGAAGTCGCCAATCTTGCCGTCGCTCTGGCCCCATTCGCGGAAAGTGTCGTACGATCCACCTTCGGCGGCGACCATCGCCCCGGGAGTTCCTGTGCCTTGTTTGGTAAAAATTTGAATAACGCCAGCGAGCGCTCGCGGTCCGTACAAGGTGCTCTGCGGGCCTCGCACGACCTCGATCCGGTCGATATCGTCGATCGTCAGATCGGCGAAATTAAAAGCCCCTTGCAAACCCTGATTGATCGGGATGCCATCGAGCAAGACCTGTGTGTGCTCGCTGCGCAATCCGCGAGTGAAAACTGACGTCAACTGGCCGGCTGTTCCGGTTTGAACAACCGAGAGCCCCGGTACTTCGCGAAGGGCATCGCTAACGCGCTCGATTTGTTTTTGCTCGAAGTCTTCCGAGGTAATCACGCTCGCGCTGGCCGGCGACAGATCGAGCGGAATGTCGAAACGGGTTGCTGTAACGACAATCGGCTCAGCTTCCGTTTCGCTCGGTGAAGGAGTAGGAGTCGGCGACGCCTGCTGGCCAAAGCAAACAAGCGGCGCAAAGGCGAGAAGCGCAGCAAATCGGATTGGGTAGCGCATCCGTCTCGGGTGCTGGCGGCCGCGTCCCGCGCTCGCGAACTTTTCTTGTGCGACGGCACGGCGCGAGATTCTCGCGTTGGGACAAGACTGTTTCGGCGCGACGCCGAAAGTCCGAGCCGGACTGGCGCCTGCACACGGAACGCGTGCGCTACCCGGAACGAACCAAACTGGACAATTTTGCATAACAAGTTACCTCCAACTCAACTCCGAGAGTTGGACTTGTTAGGCCGAGATCGTTTCAGCAGTCGCAGACCACCGCTACAACAGGCCGGATTGCCCAGCTCTCATTCTTCTTTTTGCGAAGAAGTTTTTTCGGTCTGCGTTGTAGCCCGGATCGTTGATCCCGGCCGCCGCGATCACAGATCGCGGCTACAGCCGAATGAGGTGGACCGGACAAATATTCTGGCTCCTGGCCTATGTTCCGATCTCCGTCGGAATCACCTTCTCCCCGCCTTCACCGTTCTTCTGTGGCGGCAACCGTGTCGGCTGCACAACCAAAGAGTCGCAGGCGGCACGCCTGCCACTACAACGATTGGCCCAATGGGAAGTTGTATCCAGTTACAGCAGCGCAACTGCTCCCGGTTCTCACGGGATTTCTTGCGCCGACCCACTTTTTCAAACTCGCAAAGAACTGGATCGAGAAGTAGCGGCTTGCAGTTGCCGCTGCAAGATTTATTTCAGATTTATCTTACCCGTGCGGCCACAAACCTGCGACCGAGTGCAACAATTGATCCATCGGCTGCGAGTGTTTCCTCCTGCTCGGCAACAGCTTGAACGATCGCGTTGCGCCTCTCTGTAGCAATCATTGCGTTGGCCATGTACCGAAAATAGTACGCCGCATTCTCGCTGATGATACGGCTGAATGGTTTCTCAAGTTCCGCCTCAATCTCAGCGCCTGTGTGTAAATCATGATCGTGGTTTTGTTGCCACGCCTCCAACGTTTGCGCTTTTGACAGCGTCTTGCCCACAAACTCGTCGCCCTCGACGAGTAGGCCGGCTGCCCGAATAAGTCCGATGGCGCTCCTGAACCATCGTAACGTTTTTTCATCGGCGGAATCGTAGGCGAAATCTTCGACGATGATACGTCCGCTGTCGGTCAGGCTATCCGCAGCGTGTCTAACCGATCGATCGAGCGGATGAATGTGATGCAGCGATCGAGTGAAGAGGACCGCATCGAACAGATCATCCGCAAAATCTGGCCATGTCGCCACTCGTGCATCCACGCCTAGTTCCCGCGCAGCAGCGATGGAATCAGGGTCTGAATCAATCGCCACGACTGTGAATCCGTCCTTTGACAAACGCGCTGCCAGTTCGCCTGCTCCGCAGCCGATCTCGAGGATGCGCCGGCATTCGGAGGAAAGGAATAGTCTGATGAAATCGTAGGTGTAGCGCGTTTCAAATCGCATTTTGCAAACTTTAACTCGCTGCTTGCGCTTCCTAGCTCAAGATTTATCTATCTCTCGCCAATTCAAGTTCCTAAAAATTGCACTCTTCTTCCAATTTCATCATCACTGGCGGCGCCGGTTTCATCGGCTCGAATCTCACCCTGGCGTTGCAGGAGAGATTCCCGGACGCGGGTATTACGGTAATTGACGATTTCCGCTCTGGTAATTTTCAGAATCTCGCCGGTTGCCGTGGCGATTTCGTTGCACAGAATCTGGCGAGGCTCGACTGGCGCGAGCAGTTCGGACGAATCCTAAATTTTGCACGGCCGACCAAAACGCGAATCGTCTATGCTTCCTCGGCGGCAACGTACGGTCCGGCGACAGAGGCCAGTGTGGAATCAACTGGCGCCGCGCCGGCAAACGTTTACGCCTTCTCCAAGGTAATCATGGACAATATTGCCAGGCGTGCTGCGGCAGAGTCAGCCGATTGGGTCATCGTTGGGCTACGTTATTTTAATGTTTATGGACCGCGCGAAGCACACAAGGGTGTGCCTGCCAGTATGGTGTATCACCTGTCGCGACAGATGAAGGCCGGTCAGCGGCCGCGAATTTTCAAGCACGGCGAGCAGAAACGCGATTTTGTTTACGTGAAGGACATTGTCGAAGGCAGCATTCGCGCGCTCGATGCGCGAGGAAGCGGAATTTACAATCTCGGCTCGGGCCAGGCGCGGTCGTTCAACGAGCTGGTCGACGTCCTAAACAAATGCCTGGGGACAAATTTTCAGCCTGATTACATCGACAATCCGCACGCGCATTACCAAAACTTCACACAGGCCGATCTTATGAACGCACGCAGCGCACTTGGGTACGAGCCGCGGTTTCCCCTGGAAGACGGTGTAGGGGATTACATGCAGTGGCTGTATCCGGCAGGAACGTAGCCTTCTGTCATTCCGAGCGGAGTCGAGGAATCTCTGAGTATTTAACAATTAGAGATGTCTCGACTTCGCTCGACATGACAGACACTAACCTTCCCAGAAAAATTTCGTCGGCCGATCGATTTCCTGGGGCAGACTTTTGTGCACCGGGCAATTGAGGGCCGTCTGCTCCAGCACTTCGCGGTGCGGCGAATTGGGTGGAAGTGGAATGTGAACTTCCGACGGAAGCGCAACGATGCGGCGCGGCGCGTCGTTGGACATTTCCTTTTGCACTGATACGGTCATTCCGCGCAGGTCGACACCGAGTTCCAGCGCTTTGATTCCCATGGTCGTGCTCATGCACGTAGCCAGAGCCGTAGCGACGAGATCAGTCGGCGAAAACGCTTCACCTTTGCCCTTATTATCGGTCGGCGCGTCAGTGGAAATCTTTGACTGCGAGGGACCATGCTCAGCGTCGCAATGCAATTCCCCGGTGTAAGTGACGGAAACTTTGACCATGTTAAACTATGTGCTGCGTCCTCTCTTTTGTCATGTCGAGCGAAGTCGAGACATCTCTAATTATTGAATAACCAGAGATTCCTCGGCTTCGCTCGGAATGACAGCAAAGTCTTACTGAGAAATGACAGCAGTTTCCTGAATTTTGTCTGCGTGTTTTGCAAGCTCATCGCGAAACACCCGCGCGAGATCGGCATCGTGCAGAATGATCATATCGGTGTCGTGCTTTTTATTATCGTCGTTTTGCCACCCTTCGTTCCACCAGCAGAAACCGATTACGCCGGGCCATCGATTTGCGAGCAGATCTTCGAGCGCCACTTTCGCCCATTCTGCTGCGTCAACGTGCCGGTTGTGCAGATCGCAACCGAACTCGGCAATAATGATCGGCTTGCCAGGTGCGATTTTCACGAGGCGCGGATAGGCCTCGCGCATTTTAAACGCCAAACTCTCCGTCCCATCGTGCGTCGTTGGCGTGGTCGGTCCATAGGCACTGAGAGCGACCCAGTCGCAATAGTCTCCACCTGGAAAATAATTCTCGAAACGATTCCAATCTTTCTCCGGCTCATCGAGCCAGTTGACGTGCCAAACCCATTGCAAATTATCCGCCTCCTCGGCACGCATCAGGTCGACAATATGCCTGTATGCTGCGACGTACCGTGCTGGGCCTTCTCCGGCGCCGCCGTTCCACTTGCCGTTCCAGCTGAACCATTCTCCGTTGGGCTCCGTCCCCCACTCGATCAAAATCGGTGAGCCAAACCCCTTGGCGTCGCGCGCCCATGTCTCTGATCAACATCGGACCGAAGCATCAGTCGGATGTACGGAATTTTTTGAAGATCACGGATCCAGTTGCACATCGCGGCCGGAAATTTCCGGGACTCAAACCAGTTGTTCGCGAAATAGATCCACGCGGTTTGTTTGCCAACGGCCTGTTCATACCGCGCGACATCATTCGGAGTAACATCATGCTCAGTTGGGTCGTGCTCGTCAGTTCCAACGCCGCCCCAATAAAGGCCGTGATAAAGGTTTCCCGCAGGCGGAGCCGCAACACGAACGTCTTGTGCGTTCAACGTCGCGGCACAAGTCACGAGCAGCAGGTGAATTGCTTTCACCGCACAACTGTAAGGCGCGCGCTTGGCCTGCCAAACTGGCAACCGGATCCCCTGCTTTATCCGAAACACCTAGGATGAAAAGGAAAGTTACTGGGAAAGATCTAACGAAAGAGGCGCCGCGCAGTCCGCGCATTCGCGTTGGCGATTATGCGATTCTTGGCCGCACGATCGATAAATGCCGCGCCTTGGCGGCGGGAAATATTGGCGAATATCACTTCGATTGTCCGCTCGATAACATGCTCTTCGGTTTCAAAGGTGTGAAAGGCGAAGATTTCAAGGCGCAAATCGAACAGGGCGCAAGCGATCAGGAAATAGTCGAATGGCTCAACGAGGCGGGCGAAGAGAAAACGCCGGAGGAAATCGAACGCTGGGCTGACGAGGTCGAGGCAAGCAGCCTCTACAATCATCCGGAAAAGCAGGAGTTCTTCAGCGAAGAGGTCAAGAAACTCGGACTCGACCCGGCGAAAACGACAACGTTCGAGTGGCTGGAAGTGGACGATAGAGTTTCCCACGCACAGCAAGCTGCATAGGTCGCTATCCGTAGCAGCCAGAAGGAAGGTTACGCAGCCATCGTGCTCTGTAAGTGCGCTGAGGACAGCGCACGCTACAGCACGGCTACGTCTTGATCAGCGGCGGCGGTTCGTCTTCGGTTATGCCAGCGTCCAATCCGCGACGGAGTTTGCTGTGGCGCAAGCTGTAGAGAAAATAAATGCACAACCCGATGGCAAGCCACACAACAAAGCGCCCCCACGTCTCCAGCGGCAGACTTAGCATCAACACGAAGCAAAAAAAGACGCCGAGGAGCGGGAACAACGGAACCATCGGAACTCGAAATGGCCGGCGACGGCTGGCGTCTTTGCGACGTAAAATAATCACACCCAGGCAAACGAGAATGAAGGCGAACAACGTTCCAATGTTCGTGAGATCGGCCAGGGAACCGATGTCAGTGAGCATTGCGACACCGCCAACGGCAACGCCGGTCCAAATCGTCGTGATGTACGGCGTGCGGAATCGGGGGTGAACCCGCGCAAAATATTGTGGCAGCAAACCGTCGCGCGCCATGGCCATGAAAATGCGCGGCTGCCCGAGCTGGAAAACCAATATTACCGACGTAAGACCAGCAAGCGCGCCGGCGCTGATGAGTGCTTGCGCCCAAGGCCGGCCAGCGAATGCGGTCGCGACCGCGGCAGAATCACCGAAATACGTCGTATATGTTCTCATTCCCGTGATGACGGCCGCCATCAGCACGTAAAGCAGTGTGTCGAGACGGCGTCGAATCCGATGAACGCGAAAAAAACGATAGCAGCACCGCTCATCATGCCGCCTACGCCGTTGGGTAGAAACGGGTGCCAATTAGTGGGCTGCACCATGAACGCGCCAAACGCGATCACGAAGACAACGACCGCCACCTTGGTAACGACAATGGCGGTATTGGTGCGCGCGCTCTCTCGAATCCCGTAGATTAAAAGGATGGTCACTGCCGCAACAATCAGAACTGCAGGCAGGTTTAAGGCGACAGCGTGACCTAAAATAACCGGCAAAGTGGTGGACGAATAGTTATTGAGCGCTTCGCCTCCTGTGGACAACAGGCTGCTAGCGGTTCGGTAATCACTCACCAACCAAAGCGGAAATTTCAGATGGAACAGGCTCCCACACAATTGCACGAAATAACCGGACCAGCCGACTGCCACGGCCATGTTCCCGACCGCGTATTCAAGAATTAGGTCCCAACCGATGACCCACGCGATGATCTCGCCGAGCGTTGCATACGAGTACGTGTAGGCCGAGCCTGACACAGGAATCATCGAGGCGAGCTCGGCGTAACAAAGTGCAGCGAAACCGCACGCGATCGCTGCCACCACGAAAGAAGCCATGACCGCCGGACCCGCGCCCGGCCGTCCATATACCAGCTCGGCGTGTGTAAGATGCGATATGATGAAATTCAGCACCGGCGTTTTCCATAAGGACGCCTCCAGTTGTTCACCGGCTGCGGCCGTTCCCGCCAGCGCGAAAATTCCGGCACCGATGACGGCCCCGATGCCAACGCAGGTCAGGTCGAACGCACCGAGCGCGCGCTTCAACTGGCGATCGGGCGCGGCCGCTTCAGCCAGCAAATGGTCCGGACTTTTAGTCTTGAAAAGTTGAAGCGCCACTGAGCGAAATCGTGTCATCAATTGCTTTGCCTGGTCAATGCAAACTTTGCGATGAGACAAACCACACCGCTGCTAATGCACATTTTGTGGGCCCTTGCTCATTGACGCCTTGAATCAAGGCGTAGACTCCGCACAAAGGTTTTTGTAATCTGGCGCTGGTATGCCCGATGACCTGGAAAAATTTGTCCTGGGCGATACGGCGATCTCCGCAATCGAACAGGCGTCATCGACTCGGAGGGGACTTTTTGGCCGGCGAAAAACGCAGCGCCCGGTGATTACGCATTGTGAGAATTGTGGAGCGCAATTGGAGGGACATTGGTGTGCCAAATGCGGCCAGCCTGCAATCGATTATCGGCGCTCTTTCCGGCATGTCATTGCCGATTTACTCAACGAATTCCTGAATTGGGACTCGAAGTTTTTCGCAACCATCGTTCTCCTCCTGGCTCGCCCGTGGATATTGACGAACCAGTTTCTCGCCGGGCATCGCGTGCGCTATGTGCATCCGCTGCGACTTTATCTTCTCGCAAGCATTCTCTTTTTCTTTGCAGTCAACTACGCGATCAAGTCGGCCCACTTCGATCCGATAAATCTTTCTCCGGAAAATCGCGCCGAGATTCGGGATGAATTGCAGCGAGAAAATCTCGCCCCGGAAGTCCGGGCGAAAATCGAAGCTGCGCTCGGCGGCGTCGAAGTTCCGCCTAACAAGCGCGCACGGCTTGAAGAAGAATTGAAGCGCGAAGACCTACCGGCTGAGGCGCGCCGCGAAATCCAAGAACGTTTGCAGCACGGCGATCCTGTGCCGAACGCGCGCACCAAAATAGAAGACGCGGTGAAGGATTTGTCGCCGGAAGTACGCGCCAGAATTCAGGACGCATTGAAGGGTGCTTCTCCAACGCCGGCTGAGGAACCTCAGCGGCCGGGGCAAACGACGCCAAAGCCGAGAGAGAACAATAAGCCAAGTCTCGAGTCTGCTTCAGATAAGAACGCATCAACGCCTTTCGAAAAATGGATCGAAACGCGAGCAAAGGAAAAGATGGGTGAGCATGGAACAAAGATGGGGCTGTTTATCGCGACGCTCTTTAGCAATCTGCCTTA
This sequence comes from Verrucomicrobiota bacterium, assembly GCA_003218915.1. Classification (GTDB taxonomy): domain Bacteria; phylum Verrucomicrobiota; class Verrucomicrobiia; order Chthoniobacterales; family UBA10450; genus Udaeobacter. The sequence continues at coordinate 8,812 of QHPC01000239.1, read as the reverse complement.
CATGATGCTTTGCTGTATCCCGCTCTTTGCTTTTGTTTTGAAAATCCTCTACATCCGTCGCCACATTTTCTACATCGACCACCTGGTTTATGCGCTTCACATCCACACATTCGCTTATACCGGAGGCATGCTCATCGTGCTCGCGACAATCGGACTCAACCGCGTGATCCCAGGTCCGATAGCGGGCTGGATCATCGCGCTCCTTTGGATCGCGTTCGTAGTCCAGATTTTCTTGTCAATCCGTCGCGTTTATCGCCAGGGCTGGTTCATCAGCATTTTCAAATTCTTTTTTGGCGGATTTGCATATCTGATCGTCCTGGTATCTGCGCTCGCCGTGACGTTTTTCATCACAGTCGCCTTACCATGAGAAAACTAATCTCCTTCGCTTTCGCTTTAGTCAGCCTTTCTGCCACTTCATTTTCTGCTGATCGACACATCGCTTTCGAACGCAATAATGCTGTTTACATCGCCAATCTTGACGGAACGAACGAGAAAAAGATCGCGGATGGAATTTTCCCAGCGATCTCGCCTGATGGAAGTCGCGTCGCGTTTAACACTGTCGAAAAAACGAGCGAAACAACTTACACGCGGCACATGGCGGTGGCAGACGTTGCGACTGGCAATGTGACCGTGTTTAAGGATGTCCCCAGCGAGAATTCGTATTACCCGACCTGGACGGCTGACGGTAAACAAATCCTTTTCACTACGCGTCCGCACGAAGTCTGGGATCTCGTCGCTATTAATTCGGACGGCACGAATTTTCATGTAATGAAACCCGGTGTTCAAAATGAAGTGAGCTGCTACTCGCCGGTCTGGGCACACGACGGCCAAAGTGTTTTTTGCCAGGACATGACGAACATCTACCAAATCGGACTTGACGGAGCGGTTCGCGCGCAATGGAGGATCAGTAACATCGTGCCGAAAGGCGATATGAGCGGCGACGGCCGGATTGACGTCTCACCGGACGGCAAGCGATTGCTTTTGAGCATCGACATGGGCGAAGAATCCGGCCGCAAAGATTGGGACGGGCCGTTGCCGGCGCTCTGGGCGTTTGAACTCCAATCTCAAAAGGCCACCAGGCTAACACCAAAAAAACTTTTCGGCTGGGACGGCGTTTGGATCGACAATGACAATGTTCTCTTTCTCAGCCGGGAGCCTGGCGAAAAGGATGATTCGATTTATCGAATGTCTGCTGACGGAAAAAATTTGAAGCGCCTGATCAAGAATGCGCGCTTCCCGTCTGTCAGCGCGCCTTAGCCTGCAACTGTGAGACCGCTCACAATCGTTATCTTCCTTTGCGTTGCATTTTCCGCGCTCAGCCATGCGGCGCCGCGCAAAATTGCGTATGAACGCCGCGACGACATCTTCGTTGCCGACGCTGATGGCACGCACCAGAAGAAAATCGCCGCCGGCGCCTCGCCCGAAATTTCACCGGACGGCACCCGTGTCGCGTTTAACACCAGTGAAGATTCGAAAACGCGTCCTGGCCCAGAACGCCACATCGCGGTTGCCGATGTCGCCAGCGGCAAAGTCACGATTCTAAAGGATATCCCGAGCGACAACTGCTTTGGCCCTGTTTGGTCGCCGGATGGATCAAAACTCGCCTTCTCTATCATGGCGGAGAAGGAATGGCATCTCGGTCTGGTGAACGCCGACGGGTCCGGTTTCCGTTTGGTAAAAAATGCCGGGCTGAAAAGTGAAGCGTTCGGCGCGCCGGAATGGGCTCGCGACGGCAAATCAATTTTCTGTCACGATCTCGACAACATTTACCAGATCGATTTGGACGGAAACATTCTGAAGAAATGGGAGCTATCGAAGATTCTGACTGACGCGAGTATGAACGGCGGTGATCGACTGAGCATTTCGCCCGACGGCAAGGTGTTGCTAATGGATGTCGATTGCGGCGCCGAGCACGAGCGCAAAAATTGGGACGGTCCGCAGCCGGCGATAGAAAAATTCGATGTCGCGAGCGAAAAAGCAGTTCGTGTTACGGGCAAGAATGATTTCGTTTGGGACCCGTTTTGGCTGGGCAACGACGAATTTCTTTGCATCATGCAAAAGGAGAACGAAAACGAGCCGTCGATTTACCGAATGTCGTTGGATGGAAAGTCCATGAAGCTGCTCGTGAAACACGCGCGAACGCCAAGTGCGAGTGCACCTTAGAAGTCGTGTCGCAATGTCATTCTGAGCGAAGCGAAGAATCTCGGATCAATTTTTGGCTGGCCGCAACGGAAACGAACCAGAGATGTTTCGCTTCACTCGACATGACAGAACGTCATGCACGAGGTGGGCCGACGAGTTCTAGCCGTTCGTTTATTGTTTAACTCAAAAGCTCTCGCGCTTTTGCCAGCGCCTCCGCGATCTTGCTCGAATCCTTGCCGGCGCCCTGAGCATTTTCAGGCCGCCCGCCGCCTTTGCCGTCTACAATCGGACCGTTGAATTTCGACTTCAATGTATCAGCAACGGCCTGCAGCAGTTTCCCGTCCCCGTCTTGCACTTCGGCGACGCAAAAATTTTCTCCTGCATGCGATGCCACCAGTTGACTCGCTATTTGAGCGGCCCGGCTTCTCAATTCCGCTTCGGCCGTCTTAGCACTTTGCTTTTCCCATTCGCGAACTTCGATTTCGACTTTTTCAAGATGCGAAGTCCGCGCATCGATTTGTTGCAGCACTTCAGAAGTAGCCGCGTCGTTCTTAAAAGCAGGCAGTGGCGCGATATCAGATTTCTTGCGCGCCAAAGCTTCAAATTTCTCCTGTTGACGCGCTGCTTCCTGATTCGCCCAGTTGCGTGCAGCGTCGCCTGCAACGGCTTCAATCCGCCGAATGCCAGCTGCAATCGCCTCTTCCTTCACGATTCGAAATGGCCCAATATCGCCCGTCGATCTCACGTGCGTCCCACCACAAAGTTCCATCGAGTAACCGTTCAGCGCACGGGGCGCTCCGCCAATCTGCAAAACCCGGACGACGTCGCCGTATTTCTCTCCGAAGAATTGGATGATGTCGGTTCGCTTCCTCGCGTCCGCGTACGGAATTTCAGTCCATGAGACCGGTGCATTCTCGGTGACCTTTTCGTTCACCAATTTTTCGACATCTCGGACTTGTTGTTTCGTCAATGGCGCGCCCGAAAAATCAAACGTCAGTTTGTCAGGTCCGACGTAACTTCCCTTTTGCGACGCGTCACGCGAGACCACCTCGTGCAATGCCCAGTGAAGCAGATGCGTCACGGTATGGTGCCCTTGAATCGCGCGGCGGCGATCAACGTCTACTGAAACGCGCACTGCTTCGCCCGGTTCCGGCGCGCGGCCTTCCACAAGTGCAGCCCGATGAACAAAAACGTCGCCGCGCTTCTGCGTATCAATAACGCGCAACTGGCCGACTTCCGTGCGGTCATGCCCAGGCACATGGAGTAGCCCGCGATCTCCCACTTGTCCGCCCATCTCCGCGTAAAAAGGCGTTCGATCGAGGACGACGTTAAGTTCTTCCGGTTTTGTTCCAGGCAAAACTGTTTCGACAAGTGATTCGGTCTCCAGAAAATCGTAGCCAAGAAATTTCGTTGGCTCGGCTTTGAGTTCCCCTGCTTCAACACTGATCTTTTCTTTTTTCTGCCCCTTGCGGGCGCGCTCACGCTGTTCTTCCATCAATCGTTCAAATCCGCGAATGTCGACAGTGAATCCACGTTCGCGCGCCATCAGCTCCGTTAGATCTAGCGGAAAACCGTACGTGTCGTATAAATCAAAGACGTCTTGATCCCGTAACTTTGGTTTACCACCCAGTTTCTCCTGCAATTCGAGGGCGGAAATGGTCTCCACGTTTATATCTACCGAGGGCAAAGGTCCTTCGAGTGAATGGACGTTCGTCGACTCAGTCTTCACAACTCGGCCACTCTCCAGTCGGACGCGAAAAGGATGCAGGTTCAGCACCATCTTCTCTCCCAAGCCAGCAGTGGTTGAGTAATCTTTGATCGCATTGACCATCGCGTTCGCAAACTCGTCGATCCCGCGGTCGAGCGTTTTGTTAAAGGCTTCTTCTTCGCGCCGGATTACATCCTTAATTGTTTCTTGTCTGGTACGGAGTTCAGGAAAGACGTCGCCCATCGTTTTTGCGACGACATCGACAAGTTTGAAGAAGAATGGCTCGTGAAAATCGAGCATACGGCCGTAGCGAACAGCACGACGAAGGATACGACGCAAAACGTAACCGCGTCCCTCATTCGACGGAATGATTCCGTCCGCGATTGCAAACGAAAGCGCGCGGATGTGATCGGCAATAACGCGGAAGGCGATATCAATCTTCTCCTGATCGAGATCGCTTGTAGGGCGGCCGCTCCGGCTGGCCGCCCCCCCGCCCGGCAAGCGATGCGCTTGCCCTACAAGTGGCAGCGTGCTCGCGTATTTTTTTCCGCTCAGTTTTTCCAGCTCGTCGAAGATCGGGCGGAAAATGTCCGTCTCGTAGCTCGAAATCGTACCTGAGAAATCCGTGAGGTTTTTTGTGCCTTGAATAATGGCGGTGACGCGCTCGAAGCCCATTCCAGTATCAACGTGACGCGCAGCGAGGGGGACATACTCGATGCGGCCGGGATCACCGCCCCCGGCTACAGGTTGCGCGTTGAACTGGATGAAAACGAGGTTCCAGATTTCGATACAACGCGGATCATTTTTGTTCACGAGCGCGCCGCGCGTGTCGCCGTCCAGCGTAAGATCGACATGGACTTCGGAGCACGGGCCGCATGGGCCCGTGTCGCCCATCATCCAAAAATTGTCGGCCTTGCCACTACTAAGAACATGAACCTTTGGATCGAGATCGGCTTCGCGAAACAGATGCGTCCAGTGATCGTACGCTTCGCGGTCAAACTCACTCGGCTCGCCCGGGCCGGGCTTGTAAACTGTCGCATAAAGCCGTTGGGCGGGAAATTTCCAGCGGTCGACCAGTAATTCCCAAGCCCATTCGATCGCTTCCTTTTTGAAATAATCGCCAAAGCTCCAATTGCCCAGCATTTCGAAAAACGTGTGGTGATAAGTGTCGAGTCCGACATCTTCGAGATCGTTATGCTTACCGCCGGCGCGAATGCACTTTTGCGTATCTGCCACCCGCGCCGGTTTCCATAAAGGTTTCTGCTGTCCAAGAAATATCGGCACGAACTGGTTCATCCCCGCATTGGTAAAAAGAAGATTCGGCGCGTCCGGCAACAGTGACGACGACGGCACGATGGTGTGCTTCTTCTCGCGAAAGAAATCGAGAAATGATTGCCTGATTTGTGCCGAGGTCATCCTTCTAACTACCAATCAGCACGAATAAACACGAATTTCAGGAAACCTGAAACCGCGACTCAAGAAACGGGCAAATGCAGACAACTTCCAGCGCATCTTAACTGGCATGAGATGCCGGCACGCGTCAGCAACAAGGGAACCGTGCCAACTAGTCTTTTTCTTCGTTGAGCCTGGCTTTGACCGCCGACTCAATTTCTTCGTAGAGCTGCTTGTCGTTCTTCAAAACTTCCTTAGCGGCGTCTCGACCCTGGGCCAATTGGGTACCTTTGTAGTTCATCCAGGATCCGCGTTTTTCGATGACTTGTTTTTCCAATGCCAGATCGAGCAGCGCGCCAGTCGATGAAATTCCCTCGTTGTACATGATATCGAACTCCGCTTCCGTGAAGGGCGGCGCAACCTTGTTCTTAACAATTTTGATGCGAGTCCGATTTCCTGTAACAACGCCATCGGTCTGTTTGATCGCGCCGATGCGCCGAATATCGACGCGCACGCTGGCATAGAATTTCAGCGCCTTGCCGCCAGGCGTGGTTTCCGGGTTTCCGAACATGACCCCAATCTTTTCGCGAATTTGGTTGGTGAAAACGCAGCAGGTTCGCGCTTTTGAAATGAGCGAGGTGAGTTTGCGCAGTGCTGCGCTCATCAAGCGGGCTTGTGCGCCAACTGTCGCGTCGCCAATCTCGCCCTCGAGCTCGGCTCTGGTAACGAGCGCTGCCACGGAATCCACCACAATCACATCCAGCGCGTTGGAGCGTATCAGCGTCTCACAAATTCGCAGCGCTTCCTCGCCAGAACTCGGTTGAGAAACCAGGAGATCATCCAGGTCGACGCCGAGCCGCTTTGCATAAGCAGGATCAAGCGCATGTTCGACGTCAATAAACGCCGCGAGTCCACCACGCCTTTGCGCTTGCGCAATCACCGTCAAAGTCAGAGTCGTTTTCCCGGAAGACTCAGGGCCGAACACCTCGACGACTCGGCCTCTTGGGAATCCGCCGACGCCGAGCGCACGATCAATTAAGATATTGCCGGTGGGAATGACGTCGATATCGACAATTTTCTCGTCACCCAGGCGCATGATCGCCCCTTCACCGTAGTCTTTTGCGATCTGTTGAATCGCCAGATCAAGATTCTTATTCCGCGCCGCAGTGACCTTATCTTCGCTGGTTTTTTGCTCGGTTTTCGCCGCCATATCAAGAGACTGTAACTACGATGCGCTCGCCGATTCGCCAAGCAGAAAAGATTCGGAGACAAATCAAAAGGCCGCGAACTTTCGGATCGCGCCATCACGAGGCAAAAGCCATCTCTCCCTCGTGAAAGAACTTTCGGAAACGTCATTGACTTCATGTTTTGTTACGACTATCGTTCGGAGTTATGGCATGTGTGGTCAGAGACAAAGCGGAGCGAAACGGAAAGCGGCGGTCGCCTTTTTGGTATGCGTGTTTCACGGATGCGACCGGTCGAAGAGTCAAGAAATCGACGGGGCTGACCGCTAAGAGCAAGGCCATGCAGATGTGCATGCAGTTGCAGCGTGCAGCGGACGAAGCGCGGCGCGGAGTGCTGACCGAAGCGCGGACGCGGGAGCTACTGAGCGAAGTGTTGGAGAGCGTGAACGGCGAAGGTCTGCGCGTGTTCAGCGTCGCGGAATGGCTCGATCATTTCGTGAAGGGCAAGCGCAAGACGCGTGCGGATAAGACGGCCCGGCGACACGAGCAGACGATGCGAGAATTCATCGAGTTGCTTGGGCATCGCGCCAAACTCAACGTCGCTGCGATCACCAGCAAAGACATCGCAGACTTCCGCGATTATCGGCATTCGCTCGGACTGGCCCCGGCAACCCTCGATGTGGACATCAAAATCTTATCGGCTGCGTTCAACTCCGCATGGAAGCAAGGCCACATCTCCGTCAATCCATGCGCCCCGATTGAGAAGTTGAAGGACAAAGCGCACCGCAAGCACGTTTTCACACCCGAACAGGTCAGCGCACTTGTGAAGGCCGCCACGGGCGACTGGACAGGTTTAATTTTGTCCTCACAGTCATTCACCCGGCGCTGGAAGATTATCTGCTTTCCCTGCCGACACCGAAAAGCGACGAGGCATTTGTGTTCCCATCACTGGCGCAGCGCGACGCGAGCGCCCTGTCCAAGCATTTCGGCAAGATCATGGGCCGGGCGCACATCGAGCAGCGCGTGATCCGAGCCAAATCGGGGGCCGGACAGAGCGTGAACGCGCTTTCGTTTCACAGCTTGCGTCATTCGTTTACGTCGATTCTGGCGAACTGTGGCGTCGCCGAAGAAGTTCGGATGCTCCTTACCGGCCACACGACGAGGGCGATTCATCAGCGGTATTCGCACCATGATCTTGGGGCGTTGCGCGATGCCGTGGCGGTGCTGCCGCGCATAACTGCGAAATGAAACTGAAGGTGGACATTTACATTTTGAACCGCGACGCCGAAGACGTGAAGGCTGGCGAAATAATCTTCGACGGCGAAAAGATCACAGCCAGCAACGACTCGGACTTGATGCGAGCAATTGCGAGCATTCCGATTGAACTGGATTGGAGCGGAAAATATATCGACCCGGAAAAAGAACCGGAGCGATTCGTGCGCAATCTTTGGCGGCGTTATTTTCACCCTTACTTGCGGGCGATGAAGGCCACGAGCCTCATCTTCGCTCTTGCGGTGTTGGCCGCGGCCACGGCGGACGCCGGAGTTGACCGAGCGGACTTGGCGTTGGCGGCGGCGCAACTTGAACAGGCCACGGAAACAGTGGAACCGGGCGACTGGGCTTTTGTGCCGAACGCCGACATGGACGAAGACGCGGTTGAATTGGCACCGGAGGAAGAGGCGTACGCGTCGCAGTTCTTCCAGTTCAAACCGTCGCAACGACCAGCAGCCGGGCCGAAAGACATCGCGGTGCGAGTGTTCCAATTCCTGTATGACGGAGACGACGTGATCGGGATTCGGTTCCTCGGGTGGCTGTGGATGCAACCGGAGCACGTGCAGGCGTTGCACGCCGAGGTGAGCACATGAAGCCGAAACCAAAGAAGTGGAGGATTTCTGCCGACGACATGGTTGCACTCGAAGGCAACTCCGAGCGTTGGCTGGCTTACATGGCGGCGCTTCATCCGACGTGTATTGGCTTCATTATGCCCGCTGGCGATTCCCGCAGCCGGGCACGGTTCCTACGGCTGGTTGCCGATGCGTGGGACGGATCGTCGAAGTTTCAACCAACGGCTTGTCGCCGGAGAATCATCGAGTCGTATTCCGCCGCGAGCCACCGCCATGCGCGCTGCAAACGCGGTCTCGATGTTTCGAAACTGATGGAAGGGCCGACGCTCGATGAAGTGAAAAGGGAATTCGAGGAACTGTTCACACGGAAAAGGCCGGATAAACTGCCACCGACGGCGAAATTGCCGAAGGATGACGAAACATTCAAGAGAGCGTTCCGCGAGCTTTTGTTGCCGTGGCGCAAAGGCAAAGGTGGGCGACCGCGCGGGAGCAAAGATGGAGACCCGCGAAAACGCCGTAAAACCTACCTCAAAAAAATGGCG